>NZ_JALFPR010000135.1:0-28327 GCF_022785585.1 Oliverpabstia sp.
CCGGTCGAACTATTGCCGATCTCCCACAATGTATATCTTCCTGATTTACTGGCCACTATCGTGGGAGAAACACGCCGTGTACGCTTTCTTCATGATACCGTATCCTGGTGGAATATTTTTGAGATTGTATGGGGCTGTGGCATCTTATATTCGTTGCTCCAGTACATCAAACGTAATTATGACTGTCAAAAGTATATAAGAAAACATGCCGTTATTTTATCAGACACCAGCATACCAATGCAGGCTTTTACTCAGATCAAATCCGAAGCCACCAAAAAAAGGGTTCAAAAAATCTCGTTACTGGCTCTTCCGCCACTTAAGAGTCCGGTAATCTATGGGCTTCGAAAACCATGCATTCTGATTCCGGATGCTTTGAAATTGTCAGAATCCGAATGGCGCTATGTTTTATTGCATGAAGTGAATCATTATCTTCATAAAGACCTGTATATAAAATTCTTATTACATATTATTTGTATGATTTACTGGTGGAATCCTTTTTGTCGGTTTTTAAAGAATGACACAGATACGATATTAGAAATGCGGATTGATCAGACATTGGCAAATAATCCTACGCATACTGCCGAATATTTGTCCTGTCTTTTGAAAACAGCTTCTTATCAAATAGAAAATCCTCTACCTGCACCGGATTTTTCTATAAACTTTTGTGATTCTGTTCTGGCACGACGTTTTGAAACACTTACTCAACCCCAAAACAAGTCTACTTCTGCTTTAGCTGCAATTGTTTTCCTGAGTATCTCGTTCTTTATATACGTATCATCTTATTTTATTATTTTTGAAGCCAATTATTTTCCACCCGATATGTTTACTGATGATATTATTATTCCTACCGAAGATAATTGTTTCGTTATAAAATGTCCTGATGGTCAATATGATTTTTATCTATATGGCGAATACATAGAAACATTACCAGACAAAGAGCATTGCATTATCGGTATTACTACTTACAAAAACATCCAGGAGGCACGAAAACATGAAAAAATCATTTCTGAAAAATAGTCCTCTACTTTTGACTTGCTTATTTGTCTTTTTTATATTTGCTTTGGAAAGTCCTAGCATTTCAGTTGATTCTCCATTAATTAATTCAACTTTAGCTACTTACCAATCCCAATGTACTGTTCGAAACACTAATGTTGTTTGGGTATATAAAACAGTTAATGAAAAAAAATATAAACGACTCTACAATATAGAAACCGGTCAATGGATTGGAGACTGGATTCCAGCCTGACGCAAACAGGGTCTGCCGCACTATATCAGTGCGGCAGACCCTTCCTTATTGTCATACCTTATCTTTTCATTTATACATACTCATATAATCCCCATGTGCCTCAATCAGCTCATCGCACATTGCCTTGATATCATCGATATTCAGCTCTGCTGCGGTATGGGGTTCGAGCATGGCGGCCTGGTAGATCTTTTCTTTGGATCTGGTGGCTGCGGCTTCGATGGTCAGGAGCTGGACGTTGATATTGGTCATATTCATGGCTGCCAGCTGGACCGGAAGTCTTCCTACGTGGCATGGGTTGATGCCGTTGGCATCTACCATACACGGAACTTCCACACAGGCATCGGATGGCAGGTTGTCGATCAGACCGGTATTCAACACATTGCCACCGATCTTATATGGATTGCCGGTCACGACGGCTTCCATAATATAAGAAGCATATTCTTTGGATCTTTCGTGGGTTACTTTTCCGTCTTTCAGAATATCCTCACGTTCTTTCTCCCAGCCTTTGATCTGCTCCACACATCTGCGTGGGTATTCGTCCAGCGGGATGTTGTATTTTTCGATCATTTCCGGATATCTGGATTTGATAAATAACGGGTTGTACTCTGCGTTATGTTCGCTGGACTCGGTGCAGTAATATCCCAGATGTTTGATGTACTCAAAACGCACCATATCGTCATGTTTTTCAGTTGCATTCTTCTCTGCTGCCCGTCTGCGGATCTCCGGGTACAGGTCGTTGCCGTCTTTGTCATACAGTTCCAACAGCCATCCCATATGATTGATACCGGCGATCAGTTCTCTTCTGCCTTCCAGCTTGTCTTCCATCCCCAATTTTTCCAGCAGTTTCTCCGAACATACCTGTACGCTGTGGCACAGACCTACGGTACGGATCTTTGTGTATCTCTGCATATAGCCGGTCAGCATCGCCATCGGGTTGGTGTAGTTCAGAAACAGGGTGTTCGGGCAGACCTCCTCCATATCTCTGGCAAATTCTTCCATCACCGGGATGGTACGAAGTGCACGCATGATACCGCCGATTCCCAGTGTATCTGCGATGGTCTGACGCAGACCGTATTTTTTCGGGATCTCAAAGTCGGTGATGGTGCACGGATCATAGCCGCCTACCTGGATCGCATTCACTACAAAGTCGGCATCCCGCAAGGCCTCTTTTCTGTTTTCCACACCGAGATAGGTTTTGATGGTGGCTCTGGACTCGTTGACATTCTTATTGATCGCGCCGAGGATGATCTCTGAATCTTTCAGTCGTTCCTCGTTGATATCATACAACGCAATCTCCGCCTCACAAAGCGCAGGTGTACACATACAGTCCCCCAGTACATTTCTGGCAAATACGGTGCTGCCAGCCCCCATAAAAGTAATTTTCATCTTCATACCTCCTGTACGAATCTATGTATTTTGTTGTCTTCCGTAATCCATCCCTGTCTTTTCCCCCGATTGGATGAATTACGGTTTTGCTATGGGTTTATTATATGTTTATAAGATGAAAAATCCTATCTGTTTTGTTTCCATTTTATTGTTGATATGTTGCATGTTTTACAAAACAGAAGTCGCGGTTCACTTCGTCATGTGTTTCCCGGATGTGTATGAAATCGGTATGTCCCAAGGTTTTTTCATACAAACATGAACTTTGGCTTGTTGCTCGCCTAAAAAAGAGCCGCGAATCCACTTCGCAGCTCTTTTATGGTTCTTATGCTTCTTTATTTTACTTCCTTCAGATAAAACTCCACCGCTTTGAAATCCCCGGTCTGGCGTGGGAAGTTCAGGCCGCCGTGCATCAGGGCGCGGCCGCTTCTTACCAGTTCGCCGTTTACTTCGTACATGGCGTCCGCTTTCAGCCCTCTTACCGGGATGTGGATGGACGGGCCGCTTGGCTGTGCCAGAATCTGCATGCCGTGTACCAGAGCTTCGCTCTGATCCTGAGATACGAACTCCCAGGCTGCGTACAGACGGTTTTCCATCGGGTTGGTCAGGCGGTAGTATTCGCCTTCATGGGTCAGGTTGTAGTATTTCTTAAAGGTTTTGATCTGTTCTTTGACCTCTTCTTTTTCCCCGTCGCTTAACAGGTTCAGATCCAGTTCGTATCCGAAACTTCCTGCCATGGCTACGGTTCCTCTGGTTTCTACCGGAGTGATACGACCGGTCTGGTGGTTCGGAACAGCGGATACATGGGAACCGACTGCTGAGATCGGATAGCAGAAAGATGTTCCGTACTGGACACTGAGACGTTCTACTGCATCGGTATCATCACTGCACCAGATCTGTGGGGAATAATACAGCATACCAAGGTCAAAACGTCCACCGCCGCCGCTGCAGCCCTCCAGTAACAGATCCGGATAACGGCTCACCAGTCGTTCCAGCAGATCATACAGACCCAGCATGTAGCGATGGCTTGCCTCTCCCTGGCGTTCTTTTGGTAAAACGGCACTGTACACATCACTGATGTGACGGTTCATATCCCATTTGACATATTCGATATTGGCACTGTCGAGGATCGCCGTCATGCGTTCGTACAGATAATCCCGGACATCTTCTCTTCCCATATCCAGGATCAGCTGGTAACGGCTTCTGTTCGGCTGTCTTCCCGGGATCTGGATCGCCCAGTCCGGATGTGCACGGTAGAGATCACTGTCCTCGGAGATGCATTCCGGCTCAAACCAGAGACCGAACTTCATGCCCATGGCATTGATTCCGTCTGCGATCGGTTTCAGACCGCCTTCCAGCTTGTCGGTGTTGACATACCAGTCACCCAGTCCGCTGACATCTCCGTCACGTTTTCCAAACCAGCCATCGTCGAGAACCAGCATCTCCACGCCAAGTTCGGATGCGCCTTTTGCGATGTTCAGGATCTTTTCTTTATCAAAATCAAAGTAGGTTGCTTCCCAGTTGTTGATCAGCACCGGACGTCTCTCATGTTTGTATTTGCCACGGCACAGATGTTCCCGGAAGGTATGATGGAAGTTGGAACTCATCTTTTCAAATCCTTCGCTGCTGTAGGTCATGACAGCCTCCGGTGTCCAGAACTCTGCTCCGGCTTCCAGTGTCCAGGCAAATCTCTGGCTGTTGATGCCGGCAGTCAGTCTGGTCTGTCCCATCTGGTCTTTTTCTGCCTCGATCGAGAAGTTTCCACTGTAAACCAGTGCTGTTCCATAACATGGTCCCGCTTCTTCGGTGGTATCTTTGCTGCACAGGATGGCAAATGGATTATGCTGGTGGCTGGATGCTCCTCTGACACTTTCCACGGTCATCTTTCCGCGCATCAGCGGTACCCGTTCCATCTGGCGTTCCAGATTGTGTCTTCCGTGAAAATGCATCAGTTCCCAGTCACCGCTCATCAGATCCAGATTCATGGAAGCAGCTTTTGTCAGCACGATCGCATCGGTTCCCTGATTTACGAATTTTACGCAACGGGTAATGATATCTCTTTCTTCCCACACACTGTAGTATAAAAATGCATGCAGTCCGGTTACTTTATCTGCCAGTTCCACGATCAGGGTATCGGCATCTTTTTCTTCTCCGTACAGTGCCGGCATTCCCGGGATCGCATATTTGCCCTTTTCGATGGTATATCCTGCATAACGCCAGTCTGCGGCATCGCTTCCGTCCGCGTTGATCACGCTCACACTGTTGATCCGGTAATCGCCGACGCCGTTGGTGGAGTATTCCTGCGGTCTGGAATCGAGAGAATAGTCTCTCTCATTTCCTGCCTCGTAAGGGTTTCCGGAAAATCCCCGATCCTGATAGTCTAAAAGATAGCTCATATCTTCCTGACCGATATTTTCTCCATAGTACAGGTGATTCAGCACCAGATATTTGTCTGCCATCATCTGATAACTTGTATTGTTTGTTGACAACGTAAAAAGTTTTTTCTGTTCGTCTATATAAATTGCCATGTTCGTCCTCCTTTTTATCGCCCTGTCTGCATCACAGTTTATTGTTTTTACATCACTGTTTTTCACATTCACCGTTATGTTTTGCAGTCTGTTTTCTATTCGCAGACTATACTCAGTATACCATGCTGCGAAGCTGAAAAATATGGGATTTGTTTCCTGTAATTGTGGATTCGTTGCGTGCTGTATCAATTTTGGAGATTTTCAAGTGCGCTGTTATCCGTGTTTTTTCTGCATTTTCATTTTCCGGACGGTTCTTTGCTCTGTTATCCGTTTTGTTCCTGTGCCCGTTCACATTCTCTTTTCAGGATCTCATGCCACTCCGGTTTTTCTTTTTTTAAGGATAACGGTTTCCCTTCCCTGTTCAGAAAGCAGTGACTGGTCTGTCCGCTGCAACGCAGGGTTCCGTCTTTTTTATCCCTGATATGATATCCCAGAAAGATTTTTACGCCATTATATTTTTTCACTGTCACCTCAATAGATACCTCTTCCCCGTACCGTGTCATGGAGTGATAGGCTGCCTCCACCGTCAGTACCGGGCTGATCACACCTGCGGCTTCCATTTTGTCATAATCCATACCGAGATATGCCAGATAATCGCTCCGGCTTTCCTCGAACCAGCGGATATAGTTGGAATGATGCACACATCCCATCTGATCGGTTTCATAATACTGCACCCGATGGTTATAACCCGGGTATTGTTCTGTCCTTTCCATCTGTGTCTCTTCCCTTTCTGTCCCATACATTTCTGTTCTGTCGTTTTTCTCCACATTTTTGCGATTTCAATTTTAAAATGCACCACGCAAATCGTTTTCTCTCACTTCAACATTTTTATTTTCAAAAGGATTCTTCTTTTTTCAGTTTCTGATAGATCCGTCCTACCGGAAGTCCCACCACATTATTATAATCTCCCTGGATTTTTTCTACAAACCGCGCACAAAGTCCCTGGATCCCGTAGGCTCCTGCTTTGTCCATCGGCTCTTTCGTGCTGACATACCATGCAATCTCTTCTTCTGTCATCGGGTACATGGATACTTTTGTCTCTTCCGCAAAGGTTGTCTGTTTTCCTGTCTCCAGCAGTGTCACACCGGTATATACACTGTGAGTCTGCCCCTGCAGCATACGTAACATGCGGATCGCATCTGCCTCATCTTTTGGTTTTCCAAGGATCTTCCCGTCATAAACCACAATCGTATCCGCCCCGATCACCAGCCAGTTCTCCGGTAACTGTGGCTCCAGCTCTTCCTTCACCGCAGCTGCTTTCTGTGTCGATAACGATTTTACCACTTCCACAGGATCTATGCTTGTGATGATTTCCTCACCGCCTGCCGGATGCACTTCGAATTCTAATCCGATCTGTGTTAAAAGTTCTCTTCGTCTTGGGGACTGGGATGCGAGTATAATATTTTTCATAATTCTCCGTTTTCTCCCTTCTGCCGTTCCTGTGCAATTACAATTCCGCGACAGTATTTTCTTCTATTATTATGCCATATTCTCTCTTTTTTGTGAATCGTTTTTCATTCAGGCAATACAGTAACGAGATAAAATACGCTTCGCGAATTTTACTCATTATCGCAGCAGTCGTCAAGGTCTTGTGCAAGCACAGACTTTGACTCGTTGCTCACGTAAAAAAACTGCCGTCCGAAACACTTCTTTTCATGTTCCGGACGACAGCCATATTCTGTGAAAGTAAGCAGAACGATAAGCCGGGTTATGTCTTGAATGGTCATCTATCTAATCCTGCTGTTGCCAGCAGGCTTCAGCGACCTACCTAAAAACGTGACGGGCAGCCACATAGTTTTTTGTTCGGTCTTGCTTCGGATGGGGTTTACATGTGCCCTCTCTGTCACCAGACAGGCGGTAGTCTCTTACACTGCCTTTCCACCCTTACCAGGCGAACCTGGCGGTTTATTTCTGTTGCACTGGCCTTGGAGTCACCTCCACCGGACGTTATCCGGCATCCTGCCCTTTGAAGCCCGGACTTTCCTCACCTGACCCCTTTCGGTTCTGTCAGCCGCGACCATTTATTCTACTTACCGAATCAGTCTACCACAGGAAAAACTTTTCGTCAAATACATTTTCTATTGTATTATTTGTATCGTGTGGTATAATACAAAATACAAGGAGGTGTTTTCATGATCATAAAAATCAATACACTCTCGCAGATTCCTCTGTATCTGCAGCTTCGCAACCAGATTGTAAAAGGCATCGGCAAAGGGGAACTGACCGAGGGTGAGTCTCTTCCCACCGTGCGACAGATGGCTGCCGATCTTGGTATCAATACCATGACAGTGAGCAAAGCCTACCAGCTTTTGAAAAATGAAGGTTTTCTCTATACTGACCGCCGTCTGGGAAGTATCGTTCATATTCCGGAAAACGAGGAACCTTCTTCTCTTTTTCAGGAAAAACTGGAGGACGAACTGGAACTTTTAAGTGCGGAAGCCAGGATCCGCGGAATGAACCTGGAAGATTTTCTCAGTCTTTGCAGCAAAGTATTTGTGGAAATGGAGGTGGCTGTGGAATGATGCTCTTTTGGATTCTTGCGATCACGGACCTGATCATGGTCGGCATCACCTGGGCGGTTTATGGAAGTTCGGCAACCTATCGGAACGGGATGCTCCTTGGTGTCCATCTTCCTGAATCTGCTATCTCCCTGTCTCCGGTGGCTCAGCTGACAGACAGCTATCAAAAACACATCCGGAAGTTTTATCTGCTGCATCTGGTTCTTGGCGTTGTAGTTGCCATTCCATTTTTCTGGCTGGCTTCCATAGGCATAACGCTCTGGTGCATCTGGTTTTGTGTATTTCTTGCCCGTGCAGTCTCTTTGCTGTACAGTGCCCACCGTCAGCTGTATCTTCTGAAGCTGGAACAGGGACTGGGCAATACGACAAAAGAACCTTTTACCGCAGCTGCCGACACCCGTACTGCCATACATACCCAGAAGGCAGCGCTCCCGCTGTACTGGCATCTGCTTCCACTGGTGATGGTTTTTATACCATTGTTTTTCTCCCGTATCCGCAACTATATCCTCACCGATACCAGCGGCGGGATCTTCCTGATTACCTGGATCGTCCTCTGGCTGTTTTTTCTTCTGTTCGCCTGGGGCTACTCGAAAAACGGCAACCGGATCTACAGTGCACATACGGAGATCAATGTGGCAATCAACACCCAGGAACACCGTTACTGGTCCCGGATGTTTTTCTTCTACAGTCTGTGTAACAGTCTGGCATTTATCAGTGAGATTTTTTTCCTTGCAAATGATCTTGAATGGTACTGGTGGTCACACCTGCTCTTTTTTATTTTCCAGACGATTCCCATCGTTGCAGTTTTTGTGATGTACTTCCGCTTAAAGAAGAAAAAAGCACAGATTCTTGCCGCCGATGACGAACCGATGTATGTGGATGACGATTATTACTGGCGAAACGGCTGGTATGACAATCCGGCAGACCCGCGGTTTATGGTTCCTGACCGTTTCTGTGGTACGAATTTTACCACCAATATGGGAAGACCTGCCGGAAAAATCCTCACAGTCAGCATGTTCGTTGTAGTAGCCGGACTTCTGATCTGGATGTGTGGACTGTTCATACGTATGGATTTTGTTCCGGTGCAGATGACCATCGATGGCACACAGGTTTCTATCACTTCCGGTTACACTGACACTTCTTTCTCTACAGACGAGATCCTGGATCTGCAGCTTCTGGACAGCCTGCCGGACGATTCCTTCGTCCGCTCCAACGGATCCGCTGACGGGCATCAGCTGCTCGGTGTGTTTAGAGGAAAGAAAACCGGTCCGTGCAGAATGTATGTAGAGCTGGATGAATCCCCGGTTCTTTCCATTCAGACCGATGAATACACGGTATTTCTTACGGCTCCGACAAAAATACAGGCAGAAAACTGGTATCAGGAGCTGAAAGATCATATGTTTGATAACTGACAACCGAACAAAACACAAAAGGAGTTTTCAATAACATATAAACGTTTTTTGAAAACTCCTTTTTATCACTTTTTATTCTTTTTTCTTTCCGTTGGAATCGTAAATCAGTTCTTTGTATTTTTCCACAAGTTCTTCGTACTGTTCCTCCGATTCTACGAATTTCTGAACCTGATGGTGCGCTTTCTTATGTTTTTCGGCGCGTGGTTTTGCTTCCAGAATGGTATAGGTATCTTCCTCTACCTGCAACGCATTTTCTATGGCTCTGGTCAGACCATTACAGCTGTATGTCGCGCCCGAAACAGCATCGGTATCCAGCGGTTTATTTTCCAGCACTTCTGTGATCACTGCCGGTGACACATGGAAAAGATATTCCTCATTGTCATAATAAGATAGAATTCTGATTTTTTCTGCTTTCTGATCTTTTACCGTAACTTCTACTTTGATTTCTCCGCGAAAGCCATTGGCTGTTCCCTCATAGTTACCGTCTTTCAGCCAGATCTGACTCGTGACATCTGTCCCGTTTTCTGTTTTTTCCGGATAAATCGCCTGATCTACAGCTTTCAGGAGTCCTTTGCTGCTGTAGGCCGCACCGGAAACCGTATCCACCTCTGTTGATTGTTCTTTCAGCACTTTCGGAATCAGCTCTCTGATAACGCTCTGCATATAAGTAGCATCATCTTCATAATCCTGCACCTGCACATCAGAAATATTTCCATTTTTAATAGTGACCGTCACATCGATCTTACCACGGAATCCATTACCGGTTCCTGTATACGTTCCATCTGTATACGACCCTTTCTCTGTCACTTTTACATCTGCTGTTCCGCTTGCCGTTTCATTTCCCGTTGCTTTTAACAGATACAGATTCATGCAGGAAAAGACAAGTATTGTCACCGCAAGACCCCAGCGGTTACTTTTCTGCTGTTTGCACTGATACGGACAGATTGAACAATCTCCGCTGTTTTTGCAGCTTCGCTTTCTTCTGTCCAAAGAGAAAAAGGAAAGCAGTGTATAAATTGCTCCCATCGGACACAGATATCTGCAAAACGCTCTGAAAAATACTGCCGATATGACCAGAACAATGATACAGATCCAGACACCTGCAGAAATCAGATTCTCTTTGCTGAAATTTCCTCTCAGCAGGGACAGCAGACTGGCAAATCCCTTCCAGGGGCTGATGACATCCAGCAGATTTTTCTTCCAGACAGCACTCACTGCCACAATCACCAGAACAGGATATTTCAGTTTGGAAAGAATTTTGTCTGTTTTCACCGAAAGCATACGTTTCTTACGGTATTTTGTCTGTTTTCGTATCAGGTTTCCCAAATCATAACTCAGATCCTGTGCCGCACCAAAACTACAGATATATCCGCAGTAATACCGTCCGAAAACCGCTGTTGTTACAACAGTTTCCAGCAGCAGAAGAACCGGTTCCCGCGCATAAGTAAAATCCATCACCGAAACCGCATGGATCAGCTTTTTTACCGCATACAGACTGGCAGCAAAAGACTCCGGTATCCACAGAAAAAACAGAATCTGGATTACAATTTTTATAACCTTAGAATATTGTTTTTTCATCATCGGATAAAGTTTGTCTGATTTCCTCTCTCTGTCTCCGGAAGTGGCACACCTGCTACTTTTCCGGCTTCAAAACATTTCATCATCCAGGCCAGGTTCTTTGCCAGATTCCGCATGGTCTGCATTCCCTCTGCATCCATCTTCACTTCTCCCGGTTCACAGCCATGTACAATGTTCCAGTAAGTAGAGCTGGCTACCGGCATCTGGCAGATGCCATAATATTTATTCAGTACATCGAAGGAAGCACTGCATCCACCGCGTCTTGCCACTGCTACAGAAGCCGCCGGTTTGAAGGCAAATGCTCTGCCGCTGCTGTAAAATACTCTGTCCAGAAATGACAGGATCCGTCCGCTTGGATGTGCATAATAGACCGGTGTACCGAAGACAAATCCGTCCGCCTCTTTTGCCTTTGCCACGAATGCATTGACCTTGTCATCCGCAAACACACAGCCATTTTCATTGCACTGTCCACATCCGATACAGTCTCTCACCGGCTGACTGCCGATCTGAAAGATCTCATACTCGATGCCCTGTCTTTCCAGTTCCTTTCCTACTTCCAGAAGAGACTGGTATGTATTGCCTTCTTTTTTTGCGCTTCCGTTTAACATCAATACTTTCATACTTTCCACCCTTTCTTTTCAAAATGCCAGGGACAAAATCGCTTTCACCCCTGACATTTTTTCATATATCTTTTATATATTTTCTGTACATTATTTTACACATCAAAGCAGCTGCCGCCCACAAATTCCCTCAGGATAGAATTCTTCGGGATATCCTCACTGGGGATCCCCACAAAATAATCCAGGAATTTTAACAGCCGCTTCGCTTCCTGATACTCCGGTTCGTCCGGGCCGATCTGGAAGAGTACCGGCTCCGCGTACAGTTTCAGCACTGCCAGTTCATACAGAAGTGCCGAGTTAAACATTGCATCTGCCTGTTCCTGATAGGGGAAGATATTTTCATCCTCTCCACGGCGAACCGACGGCCACATTGCAATCGTTGCTTTCGCACTCGTTCCTCTCGTCCGGTTATCCCGGACAATCCGGCGAATCAATCGTCCGTCCGTCGTCGGAATCCGGTTGTGTTCGTCAATATTTAACTGCGTCAGCGCACTGATATAGATCTTGAATTTGCTCTCCGTCGGAAGCGAATAGCTCAGCCGGTCGTTCAGTCCGTGGATTCCCTCAATCACCAGAATATCGTTCGGCTGCATCTGCAGGAAATCCCCTTTGTATTCCCGTTTTCCCAGTTTGAAATTAAACCGTGGCAGTTCCACCCGCTCGCCCTTAAGCAGCGCATTCATATCGCGGTTGAAAAGTTCCACATCGATAGCTTCCAGACACTCGTAATTGTAGTTCCCGTTTTCATCCCGCGGCGTATCTTCCCGGTTTACAAAATAATTATCCACTGCGATCGGATGCGGTTTCATCCCGTGAGCCGCCAGCTGGATTGACAGGCGATGAGAAAATGTGGTTTTTCCTGAGGAGGATGGTCCGGCGATCATAACGAATTTTACACCGCCACGCTCGATGATCTGCTCTGCGATCTTTGAGATTCTTCCCTCCTGCAGGGCTTCCGAGATCAGCAGCAGTTCCTGCATTTTTCCTTTCGAGATCTTCTCGTTCAGTTCCCCTACCACGGAAACTCCCATCATCTCGCCCCATTTTTCCGCCTCTTTCTGCACCTGAAAAATCTTCGGTGACGGCGTAAACGGCGGCAGTTTTTCCGGTTCTTTCCGGGTCGGCATCTGCATCACAAAGCCCTCGTCATACGGATACAATTTGAAATATTTCAGATATCCGGTATGCCATACCATATACCCGTAAAAATAATCCTCGAATTCCTCGAGATTATAGATATTTACGCGGGAACTTCTCCGGTAACGAAACAGTTTTTCTTTGTCATACATACCATATTTGTAAAAGAGATCCAGCGCAGAGGCGGTAGACACACTCCGTTTCATCACCGGTACATGTTTTTCCACCAGCTCATGCATATACGTTTCCACCTGATCCAGAAATGGCTGATCAATCGTCACATCTCCATCAATCGTATAGTAAAATCCCTCTCCCACCGTAAAATGCAGGACAATCTTCCGGATCTTCTCATGTCCTGCCACATGATATACCGCCTTTAACAGCAGTAGATTCATGCTTCTTTTGTATGTTTTATGACCGATACTGTCCGCCACCGTCACCAGTGAGATCCGGCAGTCCCGGTGAATCTTTTTATGAAGTTCGCGAAGTTTTCCGTCTACCGTTACCAGAACCACCGGATACTTACAATCCTGGTCGAAATCTTTGACAATTTCTCCAAAAGGTGTTCCATCCGGATATGCTTTCTCCCTGGAACCCACTGTTACTTTACACATCTTAAGTCCCATCTTCACCACTCCTTTCAGCTGCCGCTACACCACCCGGTACGGATGATGCACTCTGGCAGTGCCTACCGCAAGCTCCGGAAACATAGTTTCCAGTTCCTGTCTCATATATGCGATAAATCCATATTCAGTTCCATAATGACCGGCATCGATCACAGCAATTCCCTGCGCAACGGCATCAATTGCCGAATGATAATCCACATCTCCGGTAACGATCACATCGGCACCTTTTTCAATTGCACCACGGATCATACTTTTTCCGGATCCGCTGCTCACTGCCACACGATGAATGATCGCTGCCGGATCTCCGTACATCCGTACATCCGGGATCTCAAAGTCGTTTCTTACTTTTCCGGCAAATTGTTTCAGATCCATCGTCCCTTCCAGCGCACCTACTCTTCCGATGCCTTCCCCGGGAGCGGTTTCTTCCAGCACTTCACAGTCCGTAAGTCCCAGACATTCCTGATTCAGCTGTGCCATCCCCTTCACATCAAAGTTTGTATGCATTGCATAATAACACAGATCCGCCTGGATCATCGTGATCAGTCTGCGGCCGATAAAATCTGCACTGGTCACTTTTTTTACCGGTGAAAAAATCATCGGGTGATGGGTGATCAGAAGATCCGCACCGAATTCCAGTGCCTGTGCGATCGTCTCTTCTGTAGCATCCAGTGCTGTAAATATTTTTTTGATTTCTTTTTCTTCTCTTCCCACCAGAAGTCCTACGTTATCCCATTCCAGTGCATAGGAAGGATTCCACCGTTCTTCCAGCTTTCTCATAACTTCTTTACATATCATCGTTCATACACCTCCAGTGCCTGCCCGATCAGCCGAAGTTCGTCCTCCAGCTCTTTTTGCCGTGCGGTGATCTTTTCTGCTTTCTTTCCGTCTGCTGCGAGTTTTTCCTGTATTTTCCTGCAGGTTATCTGTTTGTCTTTCAGATATTCCTCTAATACCGGATGTTTCTCTTCCAGCAGATATTTTCCATACTGTAACTCCACCTCCTGCCACAGCGGCATTTCCCCATGTACTGCCCGCATGGCGGGATAATATTTTCCGTCCTCATATACCATCTTTTCCCCGGCTATCACATATCCATGAGTCAGAAGGTATGACCGGACTTTGTCGATCTCTGACTGGGGTTGCAGGATCAGTTCTTTTACGGAAGCAAGCACCTTTTCACCTGCTTCCAGAATCTTCACTGTCAATGCCCCGCCCATTCCGGCAATCAGGACAGAATCCGCCTCCCCGGGGCACAAAGCCTGTACACCATCGGAGAGGCGGGTATGTATATCTGTTTCCAGATCAAACTGTTGTATATGTTCTTTTGCGCGCTCCAGTGGTCCCGGATTCACATCCATAGCCAGAGCTGATGGAATCACGCCTTCCAGGCAAAGAGCGATCGGAATATATCCATGATCCGTTCCCACATCTGCCAGCCGGTTTCCCGGTGTCACAAAAGAAGCATTCATCCGAAGTCTTTTGGATAATTCCATTAATCCAGATAATCCTTCAGCTTTCTGCTGCGGCTGGGGTGACGCAGTTTTCTTAATGCCTTCGCTTCGATCTGACGGATACGTTCTCTTGTGACACTGAATTCTTTTCCTACTTCTTCCAGTGTTCTGGCTCTTCCATCATCCAGGCCGAAACGCAGACGAAGTACTTTCTGTTCTCTCTCGGTCAGTGTGCTCAGCACCTCTACCAGCTGTTCTTTTAACAGTGTAAAGGCTGCTGCATCTGCAGGTACCGGAACGTTGTCATCCTGGATAAAGTCACCCAGATGACTGTCTTCTTCTTCACCGATCGGGGTTTCCAGAGAAACCGGTTCCTGAGAAATCTTAAGGATCTCACGGACTCTTTCCACCGGCATATTCATCTCTTCTGCAATCTCTTCCGGCGTAGGTTCACGGCCCAGCTCCTGCAGTAACTGTCTGGACACACGGATCAGTTTGTTGATGGTTTCTACCATATGCACCGGGATACGGATCGTTCTTGCCTGATCGGCGATCGCACGGGTGATGGCCTGACGGATCCACCAGGTTGCATAGGTACTGAACTTATATCCTTTGGTGTAGTCAAATTTTTCCACTGCTTTGATCAGACCCAGATTTCCCTCCTGAATCAGATCCAGGAACAACATGCCGCGTCCCACATATCGTTTTGCGATGCTGACCACCAGACGAAGATTGGCTTCTGCCAGACGTTTTTTCGCCGCCTGATCGCCGTTTTCCATCCGTTTTGCCAGTTCGATTTCCTCTTCTGCACTCAGAAGAGGCACTTTACCGATCTCTTTCAGATACATACGAACCGGATCCTCGATACTGACCCCTTCCGGTACGGAAAGGTCTATATTTTCCAGATCCACCTCATCCTCTTCCATATGCATATCTTCATTATCCAGCAGTGCGTCGTCCTCGGTTACCCGGAGTACATCCACGCCATTGGCTTCCAGATATTCGAAGATCAGATCCATCTGCTCATTGTTCAGGGTGATTCCTTTAAAGAAATCATTGATTTCCTGATACTCCAGCACATTTTTCTTCTTCTTGCCTAATTCCACAAGGTTTTTCAACTGTTCTGCAAATTGGGCTTTATCCATTTCCATCTGTTTTTCCATCCTTCCATATATTGTTTATATTTTATCCTTAACAAAAAGAAATATGCAAATGCAGCTTTCCGGCTTTTAACTCTTCCAGTTCTTTTTTCGCCTGCATCAGATTCATCAGCCCCTGCATGTCTGTAGGTGCCAGATTCTCTGTGCGGTGGGCGATACTGTCTTCCTTCATTCTGCATATCACATCCAGTAATGCCTGCTCCCTCTCCTGTTCCGAGTCCAGCGGGATCGTCGCGTTGAATACAGCCGCCACTTCGGTCTGTTCCTCGCTGTCCGTAAACCGGTTCAACAGTCTCGCCGGGTTTGGCTCGCCCTGCCGATACTGCTCATATAGCAGTTCAGCCACCTGATGATAGAGGGGTCTTGTAAAATCATCCGGTCCGATATAACGGCTTACCTCTCCGAAAATCTCCGGATAAGAAGTCAGCCAGGTAAGCATCAGTTTCTGAGATACTTCGTATCCGTTCTGCTTTTCCTTATTCCTGTTCAGACCCGATTTTGGTTTGACAGTCTCTGTCATTCCCACGCCCTTCATCGCCAGCCGGTTCACCATCTTTCTGAGTTCTTCCGGCTCGACCTGATAAGTTCCGGCAATGGTTTTGATATAACTGCTTCGTTCAATCTCGTCTTCAAAACGCAGCAGCCGCTTTGCCGTTTCTTTAAAAAAGTCCGTGCGACCCTGCGGGTCCTCCATATCATACTGCCCTTCCAGTGCCTTCAGTTCAAACATAAAACTGTTCATTCCGTGATCCAGCCTCTCCTGAAAAGCTTCTTTTCCCATATTTTTGATAAATTCATCCGGATCCTTGTAAGGCCTGAGATTGATGACCTTCGTGGAAAGTCCGGCGGTTTTTAACATCGGGATGGCCCGGAGAGCTGCTTTCACACCTGCTTCATCACTGTCGTAAATGATCAGGACTTCATCGGTATACCGTTTCAGGAGGCTGGCCTGCTGAGAGGTCAGAGCCGTTCCCAGAGACGCCACTGCATTGTTAAATCCTGCCTGATGCATGGAGATCACATCCATGTACCCCTCGCAGATGATCAGATTTTTCTTTCTCGAAGAACGCGCCATATTCAGTCCGTACAGGTTTCGGCTCTTATCAAAGATCTTCGTCTCCGGTGAGTTCAGATATTTGGGCTTTGCATCTCCCATCACCCTGCCTCCGAATCCGATCACACGGTTGTTCACATCCATGATCGGATAGATCACACGGTTCCAGAACTTATCATACATGCCACGTTTTTCATCCACATTAAACAGCCCTGACTGCCGTAAGAGCTCATCTGAATAGTTTTTTCCCTTCAGATACCGGTACAGGTTGTTGCTGAACTTGCCGGAATACCCAAGACCAAACTTATTGATGGTCTCATCACTGAGTTCTCTGCCCTTCAGATATGCCATCCCCTGTTCTCCGGTTTTCTGGCGCAGCTGATAATAGTAGAACTTCGCCGCTTCCTTGTTTATCTCCAGAAGTGCGGATTTCAGGTCTGCCTGTTCTTTCGCTTCTTTGGAATATTCCATTTTGGGAAGTTCCACTCCTGCACGGTCCGCCAGCATCTCCAGCGCCTCCGGAAAAGTAAAGTTCTCATATTCCATCAGAAAGGTAAATACATTACCACCAGCTCCACATCCAAAGCAATAATACATCTGCTTTCCGGGACTTACGGAAAACGACGGTGATTTTTCATTATGAAAGGGACAAAGTCCGAAATAGGAACTTCCTTTTCGCTGCAATTTCACATAACCGGAAATCACATCTACAATATCGTTTTTCATTCGAATTTCTTCGATCAGATCATCCGAATAACGCATGTTTTCTCTCTCCTTTATCCACTGTTGTCATTTACCCACATATATATATTCCCCGTCCGGCGACAATATCCTTTTTTATTTGTCCCGGTTCTCTTTTTCTTCGGCAAAATATGTATTTTTTATTCTTCTTCGCAACGATTCCCCGGCGGTTCAGTATACTGCCCAGGCTGAAGGAATAAAAATTTCTTTGAATTTTGCCATCGCATACTGATCCGTCATGCCGGAGATATAATCACATACCACCCTTTCTCTGTTCTCGCCTTCTGCGATCAGTTTCTGGTATTCCCGGGACATCTGTTCCGGATGCCTGCTATAATACAGATACATCTCCTGCAGCATCGTCCTGGCTTTTCTTTCTTCTTTTTTCGCCACCGGATTATTGTAAACGCTCCGAAACATCAATGTGCGAAGTTCCCGCATCGCCTCCGCAATCTCCGGTGTCATCTCGACTTTATCTTTTCCGTAGCTGTTGCGGATCGTATCATGGATCAACGTATTTAACCGCTCTTTGCAGGAATCTCCCAGTGTCACCCTGATTGTGATCGGAATATCATCTTCCTGAAAAATCCCTGCCCTCTGTGCATCATCCATATCATGATGGATATAAGAAATCTTATCACACAGTCGGACTACCTGACCTTCCAGGGTATGCGGTGTGCCGGATGTCCGGTGATTCAACATCCCGTCTCTTACTTCCCAGGTCAGATTCAGTCCCTCCCCGTTCTTTTCCAGCCGTTCCACCACCCGGACACTCTGCTTAAAATGTGCAAATCCTTCCGGGCAGATTTCATTCAGAGCCGCTTCACCGGCATGTCCGAACGGTGTATGCCCCAGATCATGCCCCAGCGCAATTGCTTCCACCAGATCCTCATTCAGCTCCAGCGCCTTCGCAATCGTCCGCGCCGTCTGTGATACCTCCAGCGTATGTGTCAGTCTGGTCCGATAATGATCTCCCTGCGCCGCAAGAAATACCTGTGTCTTATCCTTCAACCGTCGAAACGCCTTCGAATGAATAATCCGATCCCGATCCCTCTGATACACCGTCCGGATATCACACTCCTCCTCCACACGCTCTCTGCCCTTCGACTCTCTGCTGTGTGAAGCATACCGGCTCAGATACTGAAACTCCCGCTCCTCTGCCTGTTCCCTGATATTCAAATACATCACCCCTTCTATTACCAAAAACAGTAAAAACCATTCTATTTTCATCTATTCTGTTAAATATATTCCACTCTTTCCTCACAAAATCCTTTTTATTTTCCAATTTTTTCCTGATTTTCACTTAATTGTGTATACATTTGTCGAAATCCTCACCCGGTTTCTTCCGATACGCAGTGTACTTATCTGATCAGGAACAAAGAATGTGCCCTGGAGCATCTTCGCGGAGCGTTTTCTACTTTACTGTAAAGCAATTTCCCGTAAAGTAAAAAACTGCCACACCCTACCCAGAGTGTGACAGTCTCTTCTCACTTCATCAAATGCACATCCGCATAATTGCACCCCAGTGCCAGAGCCCGCTCATGATCAGCCACATAGATATCAATATGATTCTGCTTCACTCCACTGCCGCAATCCTGTGCCGTAAAAATATGTCCATTAATAATAACTTTCGTTCCATAAGGAATCACTGAAGGATCCACCGCGATCGTTTCCCCTTCCGCAACCCTCGCTCCGGAAGCAGTAATTCCGGTTGCCTTTCCACAACACTTCGCACACGCACAGTAATATGTCAGCTTAAAAAGTCCCAGATCCTGTCCGTACATTGCTTCCGTTGCATTCACTTCACTGATATCCTTACTTCCTGCAATCACTTTCGTATCTTCAAAAAGCTCCAGGGCAAAGCTCTCCTGTTCCGGATCTATCTTTACTGTTACCACCTTGCCTCTCGTCTCAGAAGACTGTACCATCTTGCCGTCACCCACATAAATACCGGCTGCACTTGTTTCTTCCCCGGATCCATAGCAGATCACATCACCGGGTTTTGCCTGATCCACAGAAACCTTTCCCTGTTCCTGTATATTTCCGTCTTTATCCGTGACATTATATCCGTATGCCTCATAAATCTGCTCAACAAACTCGCTGGTATCAATTCCTTCGCAAAGGCTGGTTCCTTCTTCCTTCCAGACAGTTCCAAGGAATCCACTGGCATAATCCACGATCGAATCACGGATCGCCCCGTCCGGAATTCCCGTTTTCACCGAAGTCAACGTATAATAACGTGCCGGATTTTCCTTCGAATCTACCCTGGCAACCGCCAGCGTAAAACGATCCGCTCCGGTCTTATTCACTTTTTTCTTCACTTTCCTGCCTGTCTGCAGATATTCCTTTTTTACAAACCCACGAACTTCTCCGGATTCCACATATACCCACTCTTCTGTCTCATCTGCAAGAATATAACAGAGATTTCCCTTTTTCATCGTTCCGACAATCTCACTGTCTGTGCTCTTGTCCGCCCTGATATTCAGTTCATCTCCTTTGCAGAGTGCATAATGCTTCTTTGCTGCAGTCTGCTGAATCGTTGCCCGGTAATATGCATATGCCTGATTTTCTGCCGGCGCAACCAGCTCTGTTGCATATACCGGAGTAAGCAGCGCCTCATTCTTATCTCCGATTCTGCGAAGCGCTTTTTTCTCCACAAAACCACGAACGGTTCCGGATTCCACGTAGTACCATCCGTCTTCCTTTCTTAAAATATAACAGATACCGCCTTCTTCCAGCCTTCCCACACTCCGGGAATCCTGTGACTTCTCTTCTTTGATCTCCTGAACCACTTTCGCCTGTGCCGCTTTTCTGCTGGCAGATACTGTCCAGAAACGGTAATCCTCCACCGTCACCGGTACTTCCACAGACTGTGGAAATGCTGTAATAACCGGGATATTTTCTTCCACCGCAGTCTCCTGCGCAGCTTCCGGTGTGGTCTCCGGTGCCGGTGTAGGCTCCGGCGTGGGCTGTTCTGTCACTTCCTGTGGTTCTGCCCCTTCCTGACCCGGTGTGGGTGTTGGAGTATTCTCTCCTGCCGGCGTTGGTGTTACAGTCGGCTCCGGTGTCCGTGTCGGCGTCGGTGTCGGCGTTTCACTTGGTGTTGGTTCCGGGGTTGCAACCGGTGTGATCTGTGGCGAACCATCTGCCTGCAGAATCACAAACCCGTTATTCAGTACATACGTATATCCCTCTGATAAATGGTATCCTGTTCTTGCCTCAAACTGTTCCGGGGTTTCCTGTACTTCTGCTGCTGTTTCCGCTGTCGGTACACCGAGTTCTTCTTCAGCAGCCTTAACTGGCGCTGCCACGGACAAAGTCATTATATATGTCATAGACAGTGCCAGCATACGTTTCCATTCTTTTCTTATCACTTTCTGGTATTTCCTCCTGTTACTTCACGTTACGTATACTTCCCTGATTATTAATTATAATCCTTTTCATTGCCCATGTCAAAAATGTAATACTTCAATTACCGACATTTTTTCTGTTCCTGTTCACTCCGTTCCCGGTAGCACGCTTCGCGGGATCTTATCAGTGAACAGGAATAATTCTTTCAATATAGCTCTGCGATTCTCGTGATTCCCACATAGATTTCCTGGATCTTATACCAGGTCGGATAATCAACGACTCCTGTCTGTCCCAGTCCAAAAACGGACTGAAACTGCCGTACTGCTTCTTTCGTTCGCTCTCCGTATATGCCATCCACCGGTCCCCTGGGAACTTCTGTATAAACTTCCCCGATAGTATTTAACTGTTCCTGAATCTGCCTGACTTTCATGCCACTTGCTCCGATATCCAGATCGTAGCCCGGCCAGGATGCCGGGATTCCCGAAATCTCTTCTGCGGAATTGATATACATACTTTCCCCATAATAGTTTCTGATGATTTCGATTGCTGTGTAATTTTGATCACCCAGATATTTACTTCCCCACTGACTCATCCACTGCGGGCAGGTCACCCGCTGTCCGTCACAGTACTGGGTCAGAATCGGCTGACGGACGTTCGGACGTGACAAATAGTTTTCGAAGAGTTCATCCACTATGTTGGATATACTGTCGAAAATATTGCGACCGTATATCCATTTGTGATCGAAGGCAGTGGAGGATGTAATGGTAAAGTCGTACTTTTTGTTTCTATACCACTCCGTATAAACCCGGTTCAGAGTAAAAGACATGATTGCCAGAACATTCGCCTTGATCGTCTCAGGTGGCCAGGTTGCGTATATCTCGCTGCATGCCACGTTTTTTATATAATCCCGATATCTTACATAATAATTATCAGCAGTGGAATCTGCTGGTGATCCATCGTGTACTACTACATATTCCGGTATCACTACACGACTCAACACAATTTCTCCGGATTCGTTGACCGGTTTAACTTCTTCTTCCGGTATTTTTTCCGGATAATTACCAAACAACGTATGATCCGGAATCACCACATCTTCATAGTTACCATCGCTGATCGGCCGGAGTTCTATTTTCTGTCTGCTGATCTCACCGGACAGGATCTCACTTCCGGATACTTCTATGGGTTCATAGCCTTCGGCTTCCACCTTCAGAGTATATTCCGAATAAGGTTGTTCTTCCGATGGCTGCAGGCTGTACTCCACCGGTGGTGCCGCCAGTTCGATGGTTTCGGTCTGACCACTGCTGTTGGTCCGTAATTGTTCCAGTGGCTGCCCGGGGGCTCCGGTGTAGCTGATACTGATTTTCGCTCCCTGGACAGGCCGATTCTGGATCTGAGAGACAAGCTGGATCTGCAGCTTGCCGTGGTCGGTATAGGATTGCACAGATTTTATAAGCGTGGTTGACATTTTATTATAACCTCATAATTTTAGGCTCAGGATAGTATATGCACAGGAGTAGTGCCAGGCACTAAAAAATGATTTTTCTCTTGACCTTTCATCTGTTTTGCGTTATAGTTCCCTCTACGTTTTACTTTTCAACCAACAAAAAACAGAAAGGATGATAAATCATATGACTTTTTATCAGGAACTGCAGTTAAGCTCTGCCGGATCCAAACAATTGATTCATTAGACAACCAATCCACAAGAAAAAAGACGCCATATTCTGGTTTACAATTTTAAAGTTTATCTGGTCATGGCTTTTTGTGTGGCGGTGGTCTCTCTGTTCAGCAGATTTCTCGGAAGCGAAAACAGCGTCGTAGGTGTTACCGTACTTCTGGCGGTTTTAGTTCTCCGACAGGCTGATTTTGGAATCCGCACCACCCATGGACTTGGCGTTATTGCCCTCCTCTTTGCGATTCTCATGACCGGTCCGCGTCTGGCAAATATGCTTCCTCCCCTGGCAGCATTTCCGGTACACCTGACCTGCATCCTTCTGCTGATGATTCTCGGATGTCATAATGTTATTATGTATAACCATTCCACTTTTGTTCTTGGTTATCTCCTTCTGACCGGATATGATGTGCAGGGATATGCCTTCCTGCTTCGTGTCATCGGTCTTTTTGCGGGAATGCTCCTGTGTATGGGAATCTTCTATAAAAACCAGAAACATCGTCCCTATCGCAGAACATTCTCAGATCTTTTCCGGGAATTTGATTTACATTCCGCAAGAAGCCGCTGGTACCTGAAACTGACCTTTATCGTATCCAGCGCCATGCTTTTTATGAACCTGGCCGGCCTTCCCCGTGCCATGTGGGCAGGAATCGCCTGTATGTCCGTATGTCTTCCTTTTACAAAAGACTGTGAACAGCGTGCTGTTCCAAGGGGATTATATAACATCATCGGATGCGCTGTTTTTCTGGTTCTCTATCTCCTGCTCCCGGAAAACATGTATCCCTACATCGGAATGATCGGCGGAATCGGCGTTGGCTACTCTGCAAGCTATCCATGGCAGACCGTTTTCAACACCTTTGGTGCCCTCTCCATCGCCACCACCCTCTTCGGTCTTCCCTACGCCCTGGCCCTCCGTATCGGAACTAACATCTTCGGTGCTACCTACACAGTCCTCTGCAACAAACTCTGGGACAACCTTCACGCCAGAACCACAACCACAGTTTCCGCCACCCCAAAATAATATTTTACCCCTTAGAGCGTGTCTGAAAAATCATTTCCGCAATCTGCGAGTCCCAGTTTGCAAAAAGCCTTTTTCAGACACGCTCTAGTATTCCAAAGCTATCCCCCCTGCCAGTACGCAGAACCCGCAGGACGCACATAGAAAAACAGACACCCTTCTGCTGGTGCCCTTAGCACAGATGAGATCCGGCACCTACGTAGACTTTCACGATGGTCTGCTGACCATCGTGAATCTAGTCGTAGTTGGTGACTAGCTTAGCTGTGCGTTACCAGCGGGTGTCTGTTTTTCTATGTGCGTCCTGCGGGTTCGTCCCCTTCAGAACACTATTATTTTACTTCTTAATCCGAACCGTCTTAATCTCAAATGCCCGGAAGTTCAACGGAATCTCTCCGTTTTCCACCGAAATCTCTTCCTTACAGTTCTCCAGCATATCGCAAAGATAAACCTTCTCTCCCTGTAACAGATCCGATAAAGTAACTGTTGCCAAAACCGCAGCCTTCTTGGATTCATACAGACGAAGTATAATATCTCCACTTCCGTCTTCTGCCGGTTTCATGGTATCCAGAATAACATTCTCTTTATCAATAGTGAGTGCACTAAACGTCGGTACTGCACCGCCGGCAACTACCGGTTTTACATTCAGTTCGTACCCCTGTCTTACCACATCACTCTCTGCAAAGCTTCCCTCCCATGCGGTAAATGCATAGGTGAAGTGATGAACTCTGTTATCTGCACACATTTCCGGGCAGGTACCTGCACGAAGCAGTGTCAGCTCCAGAGCATTTCCATTCATACTGATTCCGTATTTACAGTCATTCAACACTGCTGCACCATGTGCGCCGTCAGCAAGTGCACTGTAACGGTGATTGCATACTTCAAACCGATCTTTGTCATAAGCTCTGGAACGATGTGTCGGATGTTCCACGAATCCGAACTGCATCTCATTGATACCATTTTCCGCATAAACATTTACCGGGAATCCTGCCTTTAACAGACGATGCATTTCTTTCCAGTCAACCTCTGTCTCAAACTCGATTCTTCGGCTGTCTGCCGCCAGACGGATATACTGTGTAAAGGTGGAATTGCTGATCTCTCCGGTTACTTTCAGCACGCCTTCCAGACCATCTGCTTCCATGGAAACTGCAACATTTTTTGCCGCCTCAATTTCCTGATCGATATAATTGGAATCAATATCCCATGCATCAAACATACGTGGTACATCTTTGTACAGATGGAAGCGGTTCATGACATCTGCTGCGAACTCTCTTTCGGACTCTTTCAGTACGAAAGAAATCACCTCACCTTTTTCGTTTATGACTGCTTTTACCTGGCTGTTTTCCATGGTAAATCCACCATCACATGTTTCTACTGCAACTGCCTTTTCTTCCACCTGACCTTCTGCCGGAATCAGAGAAACTGCTCCACAGGACGGTACTTCTACGGAAGCTTTCACAGTATCACCGATCTGTTGTACCTGTACAGCGGTTCCATCCACTGTTTTCGCTCCGTTTGCAAATGCAGCCGGAAGCTCTACCAGCATCTTTCTCGGAAAACTTAAAGAGTTAAATACGGTCACTGCCTGAGATTCTTTCTGATCGGTCAGTTGGCTCAGTGCATCTGCCTGCAGTTCTTCCACACCATCCAGAATCTCATGGAACGCTTTTTCTGCATCCACATAAACTTTTGCAATACTGGAACCCGGAAGAATATCATGGAATTGATGTAACAGAAGTTTTTTCCATAAAGCATCTGCTTTGGAAAAATCATAAGCCATGCCTTTGTTCATTGCCAGAGTACTCCACATCTCCATCTCCCGCATTGCCAGTTCGCATCTTCTGTTGTTCTGTTTTACCATCGCCTGAGAAGTATACGTTCCTCTGTGGGCGCTGAAATACAATTCTCCAACATAAGTATTTGCCGGGCCGCCCTGCGCTTCCATATCGTGGAAGAATTCCAGCGGACCTGCCATTTTTACTTTTACGCCGCCTTCCAGATCTTCCTGACGTTTTGCAGATTCGATAAAATCTCTTGCCGGACCGCCGCCACCATCTCCATATCCGAACGGAAGCAGGAAAGCATCCAGATCCTGCACCTGCACACGATTCTTCCAGATTTTATTTACTTCACTCGGATGTGTCCGGTAGGTATAGCTTGTCGGTAAGAAGGAATCAATCTCGCTGCCATCCATACCCTGCCAGGTGAAGTAATGATACGGGAACTGTTCTCCTTCGTTATAAGACCAGAAAATTTTCTGTGTTACCAGATAATTCACGCCACAGCCTTTCAGAATCTGTGGCAGTGCTGCCGTATAGCCAAATGTATCCGGAAGCCATAACACTTCGCTGTCCACTCCCAGCTCTTCTTTATAGTAGCGTTTTCCGTGAACCAACTGACGGATCAGTGCCTCACCGCTGGCCATATTGGTATCCGGCTCTACCCACATGGCACCATCGGCGATCCACTGGCCGCCTTTGATCGCTTCTTTGATCCGTTCAAACAACTCCGGATAATACTTCCGGCACATCTCATATGCTGCAGGCTGGCTCTGTACATATTTATATTCCGGATACTGCTCGATCAGACGCAGCTGTGCCGCAAAGGTACGCTCTGTTTTCCGATGTGTCTCTTCCATCGGCCATAACCATGCCAGGTCCAGATGCGCATTACCAATCGCATAGAATACCGGCATCGTAGAACCGTTCTTTGCTTCCATCAGCGGTCTTAATGCTTCTCTCGCTTCTTTATAAGATGCGATCCGTGCTTCCCGCGGCTGTTCAAAATCCACGATCAGTGTAAATTTCTCTAATGCTTTTGCAATTTTCGCAGCACGCAGTGTTGTGGAATCCATCGTTTCCAGAAGACGTCCCAGTGTATCCACATCCATAAACAGCTGATATGCATCTTCGTTCCACACCCCAAAAGTGGAAGTACCCAGAACACATCTTGCCCCTTCTTTTTTCGGATCTGTATATGCCCCCGGCAACACCGGTCCCGTCGCGCAGCCCCCCGTTGGTGCCTCCGGATAAAAATGACCTGCATATGTTTCCATCAGGATCTCATAGGTGTCGCCTTCTTTTCCGCTGACTGCCAGACAGTTATCTTCAATAAACTGATGTGGTTCATCCACCCATGCCGCACGGTAATTTCCGAATGCCTTTCCGTTGACAAATACGGTGGATTCTCCTCCGGCATCCAGGTTCATCACGATTCTCTTTCCTTCTGCTGCTTTAGGAAGGATCACAGTGCCTTTAAACCAACAGTATTCCCAGGTTTTCCCCCATATAAAGCCTGGTTCTGCCGACGTAAAGTGCCCCTGTAATGCTTCTTCCGGAGATAGATGATCCATGGTTCGAAAAGCTTCCCATCGAATTTCCCCCAACGGTTCATAAAAATCATCTCTCAATGTACGAACCCAGTGCTTTACTCTGTCCTGCCACTCTGAATGCATTAACTTCATACAGTTTCTCCTTTTCTTATATTTTATTTTTGCATACACCCTTGTACATCCATATCATACTATTGATATATTAATATGTCAATTCTTTTTTCAAAACTGTTATATCAAATATAACCTGTTTCTTTTACATCTGTGGATCTTTTCTGATAATACTGTACGGGACATATTTCCGTAATTCCACTTTGCCTCCTTTGATAAGGCGACACAGATTTTTCACCGCCATTGCCCCCATAAGGTACTGCCCCTGCATAACGTGCGTGCAATACGTGTGAAACTCATATCCCTCTTCCACACCATCAAAAAAGACAATCTCTTTCCTGAGATTCTTTTTCTGCAATACTCTATACACCAGTACACCTGTCTGCAGATCAACCGTAAAAAAGGCGGTCACCTGCGGATGATTTTCCACATAGTTTTCAAGTGCTTCCATTACCTTTTTTTCTTTTTCCCTGGTTTCTTCGATATTTTCAACCAGACTGTCCAGATCGATCATCCACAGATCTTCATTCGTCAGGATCTTGTGTTCGAGCATGGTATCCCTGTACCCATTAAACCGTTCCTCCACAGAAGATGTCTCCAACGGAGCCTGGGATACAAAACAAATCTTTTCATGTCCTTCTTCCAGCAAGATATTCACCAGATCCTGGGCTGCCCTGTAATTATCTGTGCCAATACAGGGAATCGGAAGTCCTTTAAGCGCCCGGTCGACCAGTATTACCGGAAATTTATCCAGTGCAAGCTTCACAATCCTTGTACTGTAATTTTCCCCCTGCACACACATCAGAATAATCCCGTCAACACCAAGTTCCATCAGTTCGTCAATTGCTCTGCTCTCTGCCTCCACATTTCCGTAGGTACACTTCAGGATCATATGATAATTTTTAGACCAACACTCATGCTCAATCCCGGCTATCAGCTCACACCCGAAGAAACCACTGAAAAAATCCAGAATAACACCCAGCATTTTCCCTTTTCTTACCGGTTCCACGGTCTGTGGCACCGCCGGAAGATTCTCTCTGTCCTGCTCATTCTCTTCCAGTACAAACGAACCCTTTCCCGGCATCCTGACAATAATATTCCGGTCAGCCAGCATTTCCAGAGCCTTTTTACTGGTGATTCTGCTCACATTATACTGTTCCATCAATTCCTTTTCGGAAGGAAGCTTCGAACCGGGCGGATATATCCCTTTTTCAATAGCCTCCAGCAAATCATCATAGATTTTCTTATACAATAACTCTTTCTCCACGCTTATATCCTTTCATCTTAAATGATATATCATTTCTCTTTATTTCTATTATAAAGCCTCAGTATTTCACTGTCAATTTCTATCATCTTCCGTCTCAACCCAGCCGGCATTTTGGCTAACGTTCCCCC
>NZ_JALFPR010000012.1:0-4862 GCF_022785585.1 Oliverpabstia sp.
AAGACAGAGAGATCAAAAGTTCAGAGGAAGTACCTGTGAAGATACTGAACAGTTAATAGAAGAATAAAAAGGGAAGTGATGAAAAATGAAAATACGAGTGTTACTTGTGGAAGACCAGAAGATTATGCAGAAGTATTTCGCCAGCATGGTGCAGGGGGATGAAAGATTCTTGTTGGTGGACGTTCTGAACGACGGAGAAAAGGCTGTTTCTTACTGTAATCATACGGTGGTGGATCTTGTCCTGATGGACGTCCAGACCTTCCAGAACCATGACGGATTGCTGGCTGCAGAAACTATCAAAAAACAACATCCGGCAGTGAAGATCATCGTGATCACATCTCTGGTGGATCCGGAGATCCTTACACGGGCAAAAGAGAAGGGCGCAGACAGTCTGTGGTATAAGGATCACGGACAGGAAGAAATTATGGAGGTGATCGACCGGACTTTGGAGGGAGAACATGTCTTTCCGGACAAGGCGCCGGCCGTGGAGCTGAAGTGGATGAAAAGCGATGAGATCAGTCCCCGGCAGCTGGAGATGCTGAGACTGTATATCAAAGGCTATTCCTATTCGGAGATTGGGAAACAGATGAACTGTTCGGCAGCAGGAGTTCGATGGAATTTTCAGGATATGATAGCAAAAGCCGGCTATTCCTGTAAGGAAGAATTACTGGCCGCAGTGCTGGAAAGCAAGCTGGTCGTAAGTACATTGAAAGGTTGGCAGACATTATAAAAAATCAATAAGTATTTTATTTGCTATCACAAGTGTTAGTGACTGACAATAAGATATCTGTAATAATAATATTACAAAAAAGGAAAAAGATGTCGTGACTGTGAAGGCACTGAACAGTTACGAAAAATCAAAGAAAAGTGAGTGAGAATCTTGTGTTTCATGTGGGAAATTTCTATAATAAAAGAAGAATCGTTAAAAAAAATGAGAAGATTTCTGAGGGCTACAAACATAATGTAAAGGAGACAGGAAATTATGAAATTTACCAATGGTTACTGGTTGCTTCGTGATGAGATGAAAGCTGCCTATGCAGTAGAGTACGGAAGTCACCGGGTATACGGGCAGGAACTGACGATGTATCTGCCGTGTTCCCATATCGTGGATCGGGGAAGCTGTCTGAATATCCCGCTTCTGACGGTGACACTGTCCAGTCCGATGGACGGTGTGATCAAAGTGTCTGCGGTGCATCATGACGGAGCCGTATATAACGGACCTTTTGCAAAGATTTATACCGGCGATGCGCATGTGCGGATCGAGGAGAATGAGGAGCAGCTGATCTATCAGACGGGCTCTCTGAAAGCGGTGATCGATAAAGCACCGAATGGATACAAGATGGCATTTTATGAGGGAGATACTTTCCTCACAGAGTCGAGTTTCCGGAATCTTGCCTATATGCAGAACACAAAAACCGGGAAAAACTATATGCTGGAGCAGATGTTCCTCGATGTGGATGAATATGTCTACGGACTCGGGGAACGTTTCACGCCGTTCGTAAAAAACGGACAGGTGGTGGAGATGTGGAACGAGGATGGCGGAACTGCCAGTGAGATTGCCTATAAAAATATCCCGTTCTATGTGACAAATAAAGGCTACGGTATCCTGGTGGACAACGAGGGCGATGTGGCGTATGAGATCGCCAGTGAGAAGGTAGAACGGGTCCAGTTTTCCGTGGAGGGGGAACGTCTGGATTATTATGTGATCAGTGGAAAAACGCCGATGGGAACCGTAGAAAAATACACAGAACTGACCGGAAAACCGGCATTGCCGCCAGCATGGTCGTTCGGATTGTGGTTGACGACTTCTTTTACTACGAATTATGATGAGGCGACCACTTCCGGTTTTATTCAGGGCATGGCAGACCGGGAGATTCCGCTGCATGTGTTCCATTTTGACTGCTACTGGATGGATGCCTATGAGTGGTGTAACTTTGAATGGGATCCCGCGACATTCCCGGATCCGAAAGGCATGCTGAAACGGTATCATGATCGCGGGCTTCACATCTGTGTATGGATCAATCCGTATATCGGACAGAAATCCTGTCTGTTCAAAGAGGGAAAGGATCATGGTTATCTGGTTAAGAAAACAGACGGAAGCGTATGGCAGACGGATCTGTGGCAGCCTGGTATGGCACTGGTTGATTTTACGAATCCGGATGCTGTGGCATGGTATCAGGGAAAGTTAAAGACGCTGCTGGATATGGGCGTGGATTGCTTTAAAACTGATTTTGGTGAGAGAATCCCGGTGAAAGAAATCGAGTATTTTGACCATTCCGATCCGGTGAAAATGCATAATTACTATACTTATCTGTATAATCAGGCAGTTTTCGAATTACTGGAGCGTGAGAGAGGAACCGGCGAAGCTGTACTGTTCGCGCGTTCTGCCACCGTCGGTGGTCAGCAGTTCCCGGCACACTGGGGCGGTGACTGTTCTGCAAGCTATGTTTCCATGGCAGAGACTCTTCGTGGAGGACTTTCTCTGTCTCTGGGTGGATTTGGTTTCTGGAGTCATGATATCAGTGGATTCGAGAGCACCGCACCGGCGGACATCTACAAACGCTGGTGCCAGTTTGGCCTGTTAAGTTCTCACAGCCGGCTGCACGGTTCATCTTCTTACCGTGTGCCGTGGATGTTTGATGAAGAGGCATGTGATATTCTGCGGGAGTTTGTCAATCTGAAATGTCGTCTGATGCCATACCTGTACGGGCAGGCTGTGCGTTCACACAAAGAAGGCCGTCCGGTGCTGCGCCCGATGTTCCTGGATTTCCCGGAGGATCGTGCATGTGATACCCTGGATCGGCAGTATATGTTCGGCGATTCTCTGCTGGTGGCTCCGATCTTTAAAGAGAACGGTGAAGTGCAGTATTATCTGCCGGAGGGAACCTGGTATAATCTGATCACCGGGGTAGATGTGAGCGGAGGAAAATGGCAGAAAGAGACGCATGATTATCACAGTCTGCCACTGATGATCCGTCCAAATACAGTGCTTGCTTTGGGCAATAATGACCAGAAACCGGATTATGATTATGCGGATGGTGTTAGCCTTCTGGTATCCGCGTTTGATGAGGGAGCCGAAGCGAAAACTGAGATACCGGATCTGAAAGGAGAGACGGTGATGACGGTGACTGCGAAACGTGTGGGAGATGAGATTCACCTGCATGTGGAAGGCGGAAACGGAAATTATACGGTGAAGAGCCTTTCGGGTTGCAAGGTAGTTGTGGAAGCGTAAGAATCTGCGGGGACAGAGAAGAAATACAGAAGCGAAAAAATCCTGTATGCATGCTTTTTTGATGCATTGCATATTAAAAATTGATCTGGTGAATCAATTTGCTTACATAAGATGCGTAGAACACTGCTGGATGTATCTGGATTCTGTGTCGGTCGTGGGAGATTGCAGTTGAAAAAGTCCTGTGTGCGGATCAGTTGCCGGCAGCCGTACCGCGCTCCGCCCAGCGAAACCACTTTTGTGGAAATTCAAAGACAAACAGGATGCCAAGCACGATCGCCACCGCGATCTTCAAAGTCTGGAATCCACGGTCGGAAGCTTTGGCCAGCTGATCCGTCACGACATAATAGGCAGTCCAGTAGATCCCTGCTCCCGGAACCAGCGGGAAGATGCCTGCAACGAGAAAGATCGTCACCGGGCAGTGGCGCCGGACCGCGCTGAGCCTGGAGAGAAAAACGACAAGAACCGTGGCAAAAAAAGTGGAACCGAAGAGCCCGCAGCCAGCCAGCAGTAACTTGTAGCAGATCCAGCCACAGCCACCGGCCAGACCACAGTTTACATAATATTCCTTTGGTACATGAAAGAGCAGGGCGAAAGCGATCGTACCGACGAAAGCGGTAAGAAATTCGAAAAACAGATGTACAGACATAAAGATAACCTCCTGAGAGATAGATAAATATATTTGATTTACGCAAGCAATAAGTAAGCTTCGCAAAGCGTATGTTATCTCGTTTTATAAAATCCGCCGGGACGAAAGAAACCCATGCATTCATAGAACCCCATGAATCACGGCAGAATCGCACCGCCCACAAAATGGTGATACCCGATCATTACAAGACCGACGCCCATTGCGATACTGAACGTGACAAGCAGTGCGTCCAGCATGCGGACCGCACCGGCAATATAGTCCTGGTCGGCGATATCGCGGATGCCATTCGTAAACGCCACACCGGGAACCAGTGGGATGATGGAACCGATGATAATCTCACTCAGATGATGTCCAAGTCCCAACTGATAGATCAGGACGGCGATGAAAGTCACAAACATGCCACCGGATATATTCGTTGCGATTTTGGAAAGCTGTCCTTTCACCACGCACAGCAGATAGACATACAGCAGCAGTCCGGCGATAAAAGCCACGATACAGTCTACCGGATCGCCGCCGAAGAGATAACAGAAGCATCCGCTGCCCACGCCGGAAGCAAGAATCTGGCAGAGATTCCGTTTGGCGGGCATCTGCTGGATATCCTGAAGCTTCTGATAGGCTTCCTCCGGTGTATAGAATCCGTGTTCAATCTCACGGGAGAGCTGGTTGACCGCAGTGACACGGTCAAGCCGGGTAGCACTCAACGGGATGTGGCGTACCCAGGCAAAGTTTTGATCCGAGTTGCTGTCAGCCGTGAGAAAGAAACCACTGCTTAAGACAAACGGATCACACGAGTCGATGCCGTAGGCATGGGCGATCCGGTTGATGGTTTCCTCTACACGGAAAATCTCCGCTCCGCTCGCCAGCAGGATATCCCCGGCAAGTGCCGCCACATTTAACGCCATACGGTTATGTTCTTTTTCTACAGTTTCCAAAATAAAATCCCCCATTGTACACAAAAGATGCGGATACAGAAATAGAAAGATT
>NZ_JALFPR010000022.1:0-6118 GCF_022785585.1 Oliverpabstia sp.
TTTGATGAGACATATGCCGATGTGGAACGCGGATGTGACGGGCTGCTGTATTATCTGCTGCATGAGGATAAATAGGGTTGTATTTGTTTTCGCTGGAATGAAAATTCGAATTGTATTTTTTTCATTTGTCAATTCAATTATATCATTTCCGTAGAAATGATATAATTGAATGTATAAAGTTTAACACTATATGTAAATCAAATTTGTTTCACCGAATCAATATAAGATATTGGCTAAAAATCATACCGAACAACCGCGCAGTTTTTCACGCCCCATGCAGCATATTCTTCATTGGTCATATCGGTAAAATAAGACTGCACAACTCTGGCGATCCCGTTATGGGCAACCAGAATGTAAGTTTTTTCTTCCGATTCTTTCCTGATATCATCAAGAAGATTATAGATTCTCTGTGCCAGACGAAGTGTCGATTCTCCTCCCTCATGGCTGCAGGCAAAGAATTCTTTCGCCTTTTTAAAGTCCTCTCCGTCCCGCGGCGTGGATTCCCATTTTCCGAAATTTTGCTCGATCAGTCTTGGCTCTACCCGACATGGGATTCCTGTCATCTCAGAAATTAACTGTGCCGTATCTTTTGCCCGGCTGAGCGGTGAACACAGGATCTCATCTGCCTGGATTCCTTCTGCAAGAATCTTTCTTCCTGTTTCTCTCGCCTGTTCCCGTCCGTATTCGGTCAGTGGGCTGTCGGTGCAGCCGCAGATCTTATTTTCCACATTCCACACGGTCTGTCCGTGACGGACAAAGTAAAAGTGTCCCATTTATTATTTCTCCTCGTTTCTTTCGCAATACTTCTTCAATTCTTCTTTCAACTTCTCGTACCGCATCCGCTTCTCTTCCTTCGCAAAATGCACTTCCCGGAACTGTTCAGGATTCTCCTCATAGTCCAGTACTTCATCGCCGAACTGCTCACTGGTAAGATCAAACTTACAGTCTCTGATCACATTATAACAGTGATAATTTCCACCCGGTCTGAGGATTCCGTACACTTTACCGCCGAAGATATCCTGAGCCAGAAAAGCGGTGATCGAACACTGTCCAAGTGTCATATTTTCTTTTGTCCAGTTCTGCCTCATCCGCGGCGCACAGGTATCCGCACACCAGACATGTGATAATGCATCGTATAAATCAACAGGTGTCTCGATCCCTTTATATTCGGCTGTAATCGCTTTTGCATCTGCGTGTTCCCAGCCCCAAAATCTGTATTTCATAATACTATATTCCCTCTAAATTTCAAACTAAAAACAAAGCTATACAATTCATTGAAATCATTGTATAGCTTTGTCTGTTACTTATCTTATGTTATTATTTCACTTCCACCAGTTCAATCTCAAAGTTCAGTTCTTTTCCAGCCATCTCATGGTTTGCGTCAAATGTAATAGTTTTTTCATCTTTCGCGTTTACCTTTACCGGGAATGGCTGACCGTACTGATTGGAAAGATACACCTGCTGACCTACAGTAAGGTCTTCAGAACCTGGAAGCTGGGCGATCTCCACAGTAAAAATCGCATTTGGATCCGACATGCCATAAGCTTCTTCCGGCATCAGATGAACGGTAACCTTCTCACCCACTTCCATAGTTGCTACTGCTTTATCAAAACCAAGGATCATCTGTCCGGCACCGCAGGTAAATTCCAGTGGTTCACCACGGTCATAGGAGCTGTCGAACTGAGAACCATCGTTAAATGTTCCTCTGTAATGTGTCCGGCAGATCTTTCCTACATTTGGTCCTTCAAATGACGGCTGATGACTTCCGCAGCCACCACCGCAGCCGCTGCAGCCGCCGTCGCCACAGTTCGATCCGCAGGAATGTCCTTCCTCTTCTTCATGATGATGATCACAATTTACGCCGGTAGATATCAGTTCTCCTTTCAGGTATGCTTCCACTGCCTGGTCAGCATCACCTTCTGCTCCGGAACATACTTCGATTCCCGCCTCTGCCAGTGCTGCCTGTGCGCCACCACCAAGACCTCCGCAGATCAGTACATCAACTCCCTGACCTTCTAACACTCCGGCAAGAGCTCCGTGACCTTCTCCATTGGAACCGATCACTTCACTGGAAATTACTTTTCCCCCTTCCACTTCATATACCTTAAATGTTTCTGTCTTTCCAAAGTGCTGAAATACCTTTCCATTTTCATATGTTACCGCTATTTTCATTTGTAAAAATCCTCCTACGTATTTTTCTTTTACAGCGCTTTGTTAAGTATAACACATTTGTCACTGAAATGACAAAGAAATAAATAACTTTTGTTACTACGCCTGTCTTAAAAACACGTTTTCGAGTTTTTATTCCTGATTTCCTGACAATGTAGTATCCAGTGTAAACCAGAATTCCACTCCATTATCATAATTTTTCACACCACACTGCTGATTCATAGACTCCATGATCGCTTTTACGATAGACAGACCGATACCGCTTCCGCCGTACTCTCTCGTCCTTGCTTTGTCTACTTTATAAAATTTGATCCAGATCTTATCCAGTTCTTCTTCCGGAATCGCATCTCCGGTATTGAAAACCGAGGTGCGGATCACACCATTCTCCTGGGTACATCGGATATCTATTTTCTTTTCATTTTTAGCATAATGAATCGCATTGGTGACATAGTTTGTGATGACCTCTTCTACCTTGAATTCATCTCCCCACACATGCAGAGGTTCTGTCTGGTAGAACATAATCTCAACTTCAGCCTGCTGTGCCAGAATCTGGGAAGACTGGATCACTCCCTGTATCAGAGATGTCAGATCAAAACGCTCCATATTCACCTGATCATTACCAAATTCCAGCTGATTCAGTGTCAGCAGTTTCTTCACCATCTGGTTCATCTTTCCCGCTTCATCTATAATCACATCACAATAGAACTGACGGCTTTCCTCATCATCGTTAATATTATCCTGCAGACCTTCTGCATACCCCTGAATCAGTGCGATCGGCGTTTTCAGCTCATGGGAAACATTCGACAGAAATTCTTTTCGCATCTCATCAATTTCTTCTTTTTTTTCAATGTCTTTCTGCAGTTCATTATTTGCCGTCTTCAGTTCCGAAATCGTCTGTTCCAGGGTTTCTGACATCTGATTAAAATTATGTCCCAGCACACCGATCTCATCTTCTCCTCCACTGGTATATTTTACATCAAAGTCCAGATTCGCCATTCGTCTGGATATCTCTGTAAGTTCCGTCAGCGGTTTTGTCAGACGTTTTGCCAGAAAAGCGATAAATGCAGCACCGATCACACACACACCTAACGCCACCATCAGATAGAATCGATTGGACAATGCGATACTTTTCTGAATGCTTTCTATCGGTGATCGTACAATAAAGTTTACACCGTCATCCAGCGTACCCCAGATTTCCAGGAATTCCATGTTCAGACTGGCATCTCTGTTAAACTGAATCGTATAATTATTTGTTTTCTCAATGATCTTATCGCCCTTCGGTTCGAAATTATAAATATATCCGAATAATTTCGCTGCAAGTTTTTTTGATTCACTGTCCCGCAGATTGCTGTATCCTTCCGGTTCAGATCCATTCCAGTCAATGATAACAAACGACAGGTTATTGGTAGATGCAAACTTTAATGTATCTGTCTTATCCACCGCGTCGTATTCTTTGGCAATCGTTTCATAACTGGTTTTCAATATTTCTTTTTTATTCTCCAGATAATACTGCTCCATGAATGTCATATTCAAAAAAATGATCAATCCCAGAGCGAGTACCAGAAAGCCAAGAAATGCTCCTGTTATCTGCCAGCGTATGGATTTTGATTTTTTCATTGGTCTACCTCGAACTTATATCCCATGCCCCAGATTGTTTTGATATAATCTCCTTTATCTCCCATTTTGCTTCGCAGTTTTTTTACATGGGTATCAATCGTTCGGGCATCTCCGAAATAATCATAATTCCATACATGATTCAAGATTTTTTCTCTGGATAATGCAATTCCCTGATTTTCCATAAAGTAGGTCAGCAGTTCAAATTCCTTGAAACTCAGTTCGATATTTTTTCCGTCCACACTGACTATATGTGCTGTTTTGTTCAGTTCAATACCGCCACATGTCAGCACATTTTCCTGTTCTCCGTGACCGGATCTTCGAAGGATTGCCTCCACTCTGGCAACCAGAATCTTTGGACTGAAAGGTTTGGAAATATACTCATCCACTCCCAGGTCGAAGCCCATCAGTTCATCCCGTTCATCACTTTTTGCTGTCAGCATAATGATCGGAACCCTGGAATGTGCGCGAATCTCACGACATACCTGCCATCCGTCCATCTTTGGCATCATGACATCCAGAATAATCAAAGCAATGTCTTTCTCTTCAAAAAATATATCTACCGCCTGTTCTCCGTCACCGGCTTCCAGCACATCAAAATCTTTTTTCATCAGGAAATCTTTTACCAGTTTCCGCATTCTGCTCTCGTCATCCACAACCAGAATCTTCAGTTTTCCCATTCCTGTTCCTCCTCATAACCATGTGATCTGCTATCACGTTTTATGTGCTCAGTATATATGAAAAATATGTAGCTTTTGTGTTTTTTAACTTCTCTTTTACTTATGTGTGGTCATAAACTGAAAAAGTACTCCCGCCGGTACACAGACAGCCATAATAAGCAGCATCAGAATCCCTGAATCTTTCTGCAGGATCCCGCAGACACCGGTTGCCATGCTCATACCGCCACTGACAGCCATCAGCCAGATAATACATGGGCGGGCATATTTTACTACCAGGATCCCCACAAGAACACCCAAAAGTGTTCCTGCTGCCAAAATCAATATTTCCATTTTGGGTTCTATATCCAGCTGACGGACCACCATTAATATTGCATAAGTTGTGAGAACCCATCCCAGAAAAAATGCACCTACAAGGTACACCTCATATCCCAGAACCGCAGTTATGCCCCCTGCTGCCAGTGGCAGAATCCATTTTACATTTCCGGACAACTGCAGAACATACACAGCGGTCATACCTATTCCGGTTCCCAGAAAAAAGCCACAGACTGAAATCCAGAACTTCAACATCCGATACCCCATAAAACAATTCAGAGCCCCAAAAGCAACACGGACAATCAAGAGTAATACAGATAACTGTGCCGCCACCTGTGTAAATTGATTAATTCCGGACAAATAATCCATTCTTCTCTCCCCTTTTGTTTTTATTTTCGTGTATTATACTCTTTTTTTCAAACTCCTGTCAAATATCACCAGAGCATGCTCGATCAGCAGTTCTGTATTGACACCAAACAATAGAATTCATAATTACTCAGTACCTTCACAGTTACGAATAAAGAATCTGCGAGAAATACCTCAACATTCCATCATTCTCCCAGCACAGCATCCCTGCGGCATCTGCCATTTTCTGCGCATCCACACAGTATGCCGACATACAGGAATTGTGTTTATATGGTCCTGCAGCCATAATCAAAATATCTGTTATCCCCTCTGCTTCCATCTTTCCGGCAAGCTTTTCTGTCATTATATTATGTCGAAGCTTGTCTTTCTTATATTGAGCCGGATCCCGGCTATCTTCCAACGTGGTCTGCAGTACCAAAGTATTCTTATAACGGAATGCGCGCTGTTTCATTTCTTCTGCCGTTCCACAACTCGGTGGACATGCAGGATTTAAATTATAACAGCCACACCTGTTTTCTTCACAAAAGTTTCGATATTCCGGCACAAAAACCAGTTTCTTTGTATCCATAACGGCAGCATTTGAAAATCCCAGATCTATTGCTTCTTTCACAAGATTCATGTTTTGTATCCCTCCATAATCTAAACGTTATCCTTTGATCTTTCATTTTTAATATCAATCGGTTTATAAACGTCATATATCACCAAAGATAGTATATCACTATTTCGCACCCCTAGAGCGTGTCTGAAAAATAAAAATTGCACAAACCAAATGTTGCATTTCCCTTTTTTATGATAAAATAAAGAAAAAGGGGTGTTCAGTATGTTGAGACGATATGAGTTAACAGATGAAGAATGGAGTCGTATTGCACCATTACTCCCTCCTGAAAATACAGGAAAACAGGGACATCCACGAAAAGATAACCGCACCATTCTTAATGGAATGGTTTGGCTGGCACGCAGTGGTGCACCCTGGCGTG
>NZ_JALFPR010000066.1:0-14727 GCF_022785585.1 Oliverpabstia sp.
TTCAGCGGTGACAGTGATTACACTGTAACTTATGACTGCTTCGACCTGGCAGGCAACAAGTCCAATACTGAGAAACTGGATGAGTTCACTGTTGATAAGACAAAACCTGTGATCCAGGTTTCTTATGACAACAACAGTGCATTGAACAACAACTATTACAAAGAAGCAAGAACAGCAACCATCACCATCACCGAGCATAACTTCAATCCTGGTGAAGTGACAGTTACAACAACAGCACAGCTGGATGGTGCAGCAGCTTCCGCACCTGGCGTAAGCGGATGGTCAGGATCCGGGGATACACATGTAGCAACCGTTTCCTACTCTGCAGATGCAGATTATACATTTACCATCAGTGCAACAGACCTGGCAAGCAATGTATCCGATCCATATGCAACAGAAAGCTTTACCGTTGACCAGACAAAACCGACAGTAGAGATTACCAATATCGAAGATCGTTCCGCAAATAACGGAGAAGTAGCTCCTGTTATCACACTGAACGATATCAACTTTGACAGCGGCAAGACAGTTGTGCACCTGACCGGAGCCAACAAGGGAGAAGTAGATACCACAGGTATGTACACTTCCACAGCAAGCAACAAAGGTCAGACACTTACTTTCTACAACTTCAAAGAAAATATGGATGACATCTATACTCTGACTGCTGAGACAACTGACAAAGCAGGAAATCAGTACAGCACATCCAAGATCTTCTCTGTAAACCGTGACGGTTCTACTTATCTGTATGATGATTATACAGAAGAACTGATCAAGAATGGTTACACCAACGATCCGAAGAATCTGGTAGTATCCGAGATCAACGTAGATACCCTGACCTTCCGGGAACTGACGGTATCCGAGAACGGAACACAGAAGACTCTGGAACAGAACAAAGACTTTGAAGTAAGTGAGTCCGGAAGCGATGTAAGCTGGAAAGAATACAAATACACCATCAACGCATCCAACTTCGAGAATGAAGGAGACTACAACGTTTCCATCTACTCCGAAGACCGTGCAACCAACGTAACAACCAACACAGCCAAGTCCAAAGATATCCTCTTTGCAGTGGATAAGACTTCACCGGTTATCTCCCTGGCTAACATCGAAGACGGCGGAAGATATAAAGTAGAAAGTCAGACATTCACAGCAAACGTAGATGATAACATGGCTCTGGATAAAGTTGAGTATTACGTAGACGATGAGCTGAAACAGACCTTCGATGCAGACGAAGTATCTGCAAACGGCGGTTCTCTGGAACTGAGCGTGGATTCTTCCAACACATTCCAGAACGTATCTGTGAAAGCTTATGACAAAGCAAACAACGAAGCAACAACCGCAAGCGTAGACGTCCTGGTATCTGCAAATACATGGGTACAGTTCTACAACAATAAACCGGCATTCTACGGTACAATTGGAGGCGGTGTGGCAGCAGTAGCAGCTGCAGTAGCCGCAGGCGTACACTTCAGTGGTGCAGCCGCAGGAACAGCAGCCGCAGCAGGAAAAACAGCTGCAGGCGCAGGTATCTTCCTTGCAGGTAAGAAAAGAAAAAAAGATGAAGAGTAAATAAGAGAAAATCATAACTGCGAAGAAACTGAGCAGTTATCGATAATCTCTAAACAAGCTGAGTCAGGCTGCTGCTAAAAGAGCAGCAGCCTGTTCTGCTTTGTCAGCATAAGATTTTGAATATGCGTAAAATCATATGCTGAGAGCGCAGAACAAAAAGGGAAGGGGAACCGTGAAAGTACTGAACAGTTACAGAGAGGGATCATATATGAAAAAGCTATACGAGGAATATTTGATATTTGAGATAAGAGATAAGAACAGCATCAGCCGGGAAAGCCTGGAATCTATCCGGAACCGGGAAGTAGACGGAGTTATGAATCTGCAGATGATTCCCAAGGATGCAGGAGTCTACTGCTTCTGGAATCACAGCGAGATGCTGCCTTTAAGTGCCTGGATGAAAGAAAATGTGGAAAATAATGAGAAGGAATGGATCCGGAAGCTGAACTGTCTGATGGAAGTCTTTCAGAGGATTGAATGGAATCCCCATCTGTCCATGAACGGAATCCTGTGGGATACCGATGCAGTCTATGTAACACAGAATGACAATACCATCTATGTCCCGGTACTCCCAATCAATGATCCGGGGAGAGAATGGGAAAACAAGCTGAAGGATTTTGTCCGTGATCTGATAGAGAAAGGCAGATGGTCACAGACACCACTGGCACAGGCTGTGGAAAGCGCTCTGGCAGTCCGGGTAACACCGGAGAACCTTTGCAGAAATATCCAACTTCTGATGCCGCCATCACAGCCGGAAGCTATCCAGGAACCTGTGATACCAGAAACTAAATATCAGGAAAACAGAAATAATCCGGAAAAACAGGAAGAACAACACGCCGTATCCACAGAAGAACTGGACTGGAGTGTCCGTATGGAAAAAAGTGAGGAGACAGGCGCAGTTCCGTCCCAGGATGGGAGCACAGAGTCAGCCACAGAAAACGGCGTCTTTTTTCGGAAATTTAAAGAAAAGCCGGAAGAACCGGTAGAACAAGCCGTGTCCGGGAGACCGGATCCCCAGCCACCGATGGACAACGTAAAAAAAGACACCCAGGTGTTACGAAAAAATATGCTGAATACCGGCAATATAGGAAAGTCATCCGGATTCTCCAGTGTAGCGCCCATGCAGCTGAATCAGAAAAAAGAATCCGGGGCACTCCACAATTCGAAGAAAATCAAGGAAGAGAATCCGGACAGGCAGCTTCATTTTGTATCCTTTGGCGGTTCCAATCAGATAGATATCACTATCAACAAATCTTATTTTGTCCTTGGAAAATGGACGGCCTGTGTGGATGGGGTCATCAATTATACATCTACCATCAGCCGGACCCACTGTGCGATCCATAAGAGCGGAGCGGATATCTATATCGAGGACCTGGGCAGCGCCAACGGTACTTTTGTAAATGATAAGAAACTGACGCCTTATGAAGGAGTGAAGATCACACCCAAGGATGTGATCCGCCTTGCACAGGAAAGATTTGCCATCACATATAGATAACAGGTAACTGGAAAGTATTGAACAGTTACGATAACAAAAGCAACAGACAGAGAACAGGGTGCAGGTAAGTTTTTTTGCTTATAACAGCATCATACAGGTGGAATATGAAAGAAGAAAAGAGAATTGTAATTGTAACCGAAGACGAAGAACAATTGATAGAACTGGCCTGTGTCTTCTTGCGGCACGGAAAATCCAATCTGGAATTATATTCCGATGCAGCATTTATCAGAGATCCCCAGACCATTGACCGGATGGTAGCAGATGGACAGTCGGAAGCTTATTTACCGGCGGTTTCCGGTGTGACTTTTGTTCTGAAAAAAGAGAATTTCGGAGAGAGTACGGCCAATGTAACGGGAAGAATCTATATGGATGGAAATTCCATGGCAGAAGAACTCTATGAGAAGATGGAAACATGCGTGCAGCGCCTGCAGGAAATGGAAGCAGAACCGGAACAGAAACAGGGGATAGATGCAGAGCCTGAGAGCGAGGCAGAAGAACAGGAAACTGCGGCTACAGAGACCAGACTCTATCTGGCAACAAGTCCGGTAGGCGGCGCCGGCAAGACAGAGGGAACCATCCTCCTTGGTAAGCTGCTGGCACAACAGGGAAAAAGAGTTTTCTATATTAATATGGAAGAAACACAGGATTTTGGATATTTCCTGGACGAGACAGACTGGATTTCCGACCATGCCTTAGCCAGACCGGTGGAGGAACTGCTTCAGCAGGAGACCGGGCAGAAAGAGATCACATATCTGAAGCCCATAAAGACAGAGATGGCGGAAGAACAGATGGCAGACCGGATGATCAGTCTGATCCATTCTATTATAAGTTTGAAAAAATATGATGTGATCCTTGCGGAAGTGCCATGTAAAAGGAACTGGTATACACTCTGTCTTCAGGAACAGATCCATAAGGTGCTGGTATTTGCCAGACAGGATGCCTGCAGCAGAGAAAGAATACGACAGCTGGAGCAGGAGAGAAACCAGGAGCTGGAGCACCTGTATATATGCGGTTTGTACGATCAGTGCAGAAAGAATCATCTGGAGGATCTGCAGGTGGCGGAATATCTGCCATATACAGAGGATGCTTCCCTGGAAGGGCTGCAGAAAAACGGCTGTATGAAAACTGTGGCAGAATTGCTCTAAAGAGGTGCCGGAACACCTCGCGGGAGAGTGGCTGCTGAACAGTTACGAATAAACTAATAAATCTGGAGTACTTATGATACAACTTAAGACGAAGCATAAAGGAAATCAGTTGACGATTACCCACAAATTGAATCAAAAGGAACAGGTAGCCCATCTGGAACAGTCCCTGATCGAGCAGGGCGAGATTCCGGAGCTGCAGCCGGTGACGATCCACAACGGACTGTTTGGGATCAGGATGCAGTTTATACTGAGTGATTGTATCTCTCTTCCGGAATATCTGGCTGCAGGGATTCCACTGGAACAGTTCAGCAAATGTCTCCTGGAGATCATTCATATCATTCAGGAGTGCGAATCTCATGGAATCAGCATCAGCAATCTGGAGGTGCGGCCGGAATACATCTATTACGATGTGGCAAGACAAAGGATACGCATGTTGTACTGGCCGATCCATTCGGTAAAGGAATATCCGGATATCCGGGGATTGTTTCAGAATATGATGGACCAATACGCATACCGAAACGATGAAAGGGATATGTTCTTTCGGATGACAGGTCCACTTGGAAAAAGGGAAAAACTGGATCTGCTGGAATGGGAGAAGATGATTTCCCTGTGTACCGGCATCTCTCGAACCCGGCAGCAGGAATATTGTCTGTACCATATAACAAAACAAAGATGGATCAGTCTGAAACAATATCCATTTTCCATAGGGCGTCAGCCGGGGGCGTGCAATTATGCGGTGGATGATTCTCTGGTCAGCAGATGTCATTTCACACTTTTGATGCGAAACGGGCAGATCTGTATCCGGGACGATAATTCCGCCAACGGAACCAGGGTGGAGGGCCATCTGCTGGAACGTGGAAGAGAATATATTTTACAGAATAAGAATCAGATCGTCATTGGCAAACAAAGATTCCAGTTTTTTACAGAAATACAGAACACAAGATAAGAACAGAATCAGGAGCATCCTGAGACATAGCGCGCGAATGGATGCGTATAGCATTAATTCTGTGCATCGCGAAGCGTGTTACTGAGAACGGAGCGAACAGTAACCTAAGAATAGAAGAAACAGGGGGATTACAGCATATGGGCTTGATTTTGGCAATCTATACCAACGATGCCTACCAGGAGGTGCATCTGCCGCAGATCGACAATGCGGATTATGATCTGTGGCTGCATGCCAGATCCTACGGCATCCGACAGGATATTCATATTTTTATGGAGGTATTGGATCAGCAGTGGAGGTTTCGGACTTCCGGAGACTATGCAGTGATGTATGCAAAAGGAGAGTTTGGGGATACCCCACTCAAACCGGGTCAGATCCTGCAGATTGAAGCGAAAAGCGGTGATACCCTGGCAGTTCTTGTGCTGGCATCGCCAAAGGAACTGACAGCTTCCAGCAAATTCCGTATTCTTGGCAATACCATCTCTATCGGTAAGGCAGAGGATTGTGATATCTGCTATCCGTCTCAGAGAATTATCTCTCAGCATCATGCCCGGCTGCAGGTGCAAAACGGTCGCTGTGTGATCACGGATACCAGTACCAACGGTACTTATGTAGGAAATCTGCGGATGCATCAGTCTCAGGAACTGCGATTTGGCGATCTGATCAATCTGTACGGGTTGTCTATCACTTATCTTGGAGATATTCTTTCCGTCAGCTGTCTGGACGGTCAGGTTTATGTGAATCCGGACAAGCTGGAAATTGTTTCTTTTCCAAAAACAGTTGATAAAAACAGGAAAACAGAAGAAATTCCTTCCAGTGAGAAGATCGTACATATTTCACCTCGCGTGATTCCCAAATTATTTGACGGGGAGGAACATATTGATAATGTTCCTCAGAAAAGAGAAGAAGATAACAAACCGGCCTGGATGAGTATATTACCCTCTTTTACCATGATGCTGCCTATGATGCTGGGATATTCTCTGATGAGTTCCGGTAACATGGGAATGGGTATCTTTATCACCGGCGGTTCTGCGGTTGTTGGTACTGCATGGGCCATCATCAACCTGCGTTACAACAAGAAGGATCACAGAGAAAAGGAGCAGAAGCGTCTGACCAGATATGAGGAATATCTGATCCAGACTGCAGAACGTATCCGTGACAAGTTTGAATTCAACCGGAAAGCACTGCTGGAAATGTATCCGGACGCGGCATCCTGCAGTTGTTATACCGAAGACTCCCCGGAGATCTGGACCCGTTCCAAACAGTATTCGGATTTTCTTTATCTGCGTCTGGGGCTTGGGGAAATGCCGTTCCAGGTAAAAATATCTGTTCCCCACAAAGGATTTTCTATGATTGACGATGAACTGGCGGATCGTCCGGAGAATCTTGCAAGAAACTTTGAGACCATGCGGGATGTTCCTCTGGGAGTGAAACTCAGTGATCACTCTGTAGTAGGTGTGCTTACCGGTTCGGATCAGAACGCAGCCCTGAATCTGTCAAGGGTTCTCATCGCCCAGCTTGCTGCCACCCACAGTCCGGCAGATGTAAAACTGGTCGTCTTGTATGATGAAAATTCCGAACATGCCAGGGAATGGTCCTATGTACGCTGGCTGCCCCATGTGTGGAACGAAGAGCGGAACATGCGTTATGTGGCATCCAATGAAAGTGAAATCAATGATGTTTTATATGCTCTGGCACAGGTACTGAGAAATCGGTCCGAAAGTGCACAAAGCTACGGATCACCTAAGAAATTCTATCCTCATTATGTAGTTCTGGTGGAGAAGCCGGAGATGCTGGAATCCCAGATGATCTCCAAATATCTGTATGAAAGCGGAAGTGCCCTGGGAGTTACCACGGTGATCCTGGCAAGCTCCTATGAAAAACTGCCAAGTGAATGTAGCTTTATCATCCAGGACGATGAAAACTTCAAAGGAATCTACGGAGTAAGAGAAGGTGGAGACGAGAGAAGAAATGTAAGCTTTGACATGGTCAGCTATCCCCAGATGGATCACATGGCAAAGAAGATGAGTATGCTGAAGGTAAATCAGATGGAAGCCAGCAGTGATATTCCGAATTCTATTACTTTCTTTGAGATGCTGGGTATTCACCGACTGGAAGAGATGAATGTGCTGGAACACTGGAGAAAGAACCGTACCTATGAGTCCATGCGTGCGCTGATCGGGCAGAAAGCGGGAAATAAAGACTGCTATCTGGATATCAACGAAAAATACCATGGTCCGCATGGTCTGGTTGCAGGTACTACCGGTTCCGGTAAAAGTGAAACGCTGCAGACTTATATTATCTCTCTGGCAATGAATTTCAGCCCGCAGGATGTGGGATTTCTGATCATTGACTTTAAGGGTGGAGGTATGGCGAATCTGTTTTCAAAACTGCCGCATACGATTGGTCAGATTTCCAACCTTTCCGGAAGTCAGGTACGCCGTGCGATGGTTTCCATCAAGAGTGAAAACCGCAGACGTGAGCGGATCTTCGGGGAATATGGTGTGAAAAATATAGATGAATATACAAAGCTGGTCAAGAACCGTGAAGCCAGTGAACCGATTCCCCATCTGCTGATCATCATCGATGAGTTTGCAGAGCTAAAGAGAGAAGAACCGGAGTTCATGCGGGAGCTGATTTCCGTAGCGCAGGTAGGTCGAAGCCTTGGTGTCCACCTGATCCTGGCAACACAGAAACCGAGCGGAACGGTAGATGACAATATCTGGAGTAATACAAAGTTTAAACTGTGTCTGCGTGTGGCTGACAAACATGACAGTAACGATATGCTGCACAAACCGGATGCTGCCTTCCTGACACAGACCGGACGCGGGTATCTGCAGGTTGGAAATGATGAAGTATACGAACAGTTCCAGTCCGGCTGGAGTGGTGCGGTCTATGATGCTGACGGAAATGGTGGAAAGAACGGAGCGGTGATCCTGGATCTTCAGGGAAGAGAGATGGCAAGTGGACATCGTTCCAAAGGTGAGAAAAAGAAAAAGACCATGGTTCGCTGGATGACAGAAGTTGTCATGGTGATGCTGGAAGCAGGAAAAAATCAGGGTGTGGGAGAAGCACTGTTCCTTTGCAGCCGTGAGGAAAGAAGAACGCTGGCGAAAGAGACGATTGCACGTCTGAACGCAGCGGAAGAGAGATTTCCTGAAAATGCATCCAATATACATATCATAGAAGAGATGATCCAGTGCTGGCCGCAGTCCCATGGTACGGAAGCAGAGATTGCAGAAGAACTGATCGAACAGTTCCAGACTTCCGGCAGGAAACTTCCGGAACAGAAAGAGATCACGCAGCTGGATGCAGTGGTTCGTTATCTGGCGGAGCTGGCTGAAAAGAATAATTATATCAACAAACAGAAATTGTGGATGCCGGAACTTCCGACACAGATCGCGATGAATCAGCTGCAGGGATACGAAGAAAACTCCTATCAGAATGGCAGCTGGCCACAGCATGAGAAAGAATTTGTTCTTTCCACTTATATCGGTCTGATTGACGATCCGGAAAATCAGATGCAGTATCCGCTGGTTCTTGATCTGGCATCGAAAGGGCATCTGTCTGTAGTGGGTGGTGTTACCAGCGGTAAGAGTACGATGCTGCAGTCTCTGGTATATGGTCTTGTGACCGGTTATTCACCGGAAGAAGTAAATATTTATGCAATTGATTTCAGCAGCCAGATGCTGTGTCCGTTCGAGGAGGACGCACATGTGGGCGGCGTGGTTCTCGAAGGGGAGGACGACCGCCTGAACAAATTGTTTGGTATGATCGGAAGTATGCTTGCTGAGAGAAAGAAGATCGTAAAAGGAGGAAGTTTTGGTCAGTACGTGAAACTGCATGGTCATAAACTCCCGGCGATTGTCCTGGTAATCGATGGTTATGCAAACTTCCGTGAGAAGACAGATAATCGTTTCGAAGATATTCTCCTGGAATTATCCAGATCTGCAGAGGGATACGGTATTTTCCTGGTGATCTCTTCCGCAGGGTACGGTGCAACCGAATTACAGAACAAAATTGCCGATAATATGCGCCAGAGTATCTGTCTGGAACTGGGTGATAAATACCGGTATGCAGAGGCACTTCGGACTTCGCATTTTGATGTTCTTCCGGAGAATAATATCAAGGGCCGTGGCCTGGCAGTTATTGATGGAAATGTACTGGAATATCAGGCGGTATTACCGGTGATCGCAGAGAATGATTACGTTCGTTCCGAGCAGATCAGAGAAAAAAGTGAACAGATGAGTGCGGTATGGAAAGGAAGAAGAGCAGCGGAGATCCCGGAGATTCCGGAAAAACCGACCTGGAGTATCTTTACACAGCTGGATCGCTATCAGCGGATGATTCAGGAAAAGGCAGCACTTCCGGTGGCATATGTGCAGGAAGATGCGTCATTGTTTGGCATCGAACTGGCGAAGACTTTCTGCTATATCCTTCTCGGAAGAGAACGGACCGGCAAATCCGTACTGCTTCGTAATATTGCGTGTGCAGCAAAAGATATGGAAGGAAAACTGCTGTTTTTCGATCATGAAAAAGGAACCGATAAGGTAACTGCAGATCTGACAGGTGCACAGTATGCATCGGATGCAAGGAGCTATTTTAATAATATCAAAGAGCTGATTACCATTACCAATGAACGTGCTCCACGGCGAAAAACATTACAGAATCAGGGACTGGAGGATGAGGAAATCTACGAACAGATCCGTCAGGAGTTCCCGCCGGTATTTGTCTGCATTGCTGATCTTTCGTATTTTATGCAGACGATTTATACCAATCTGGAGGGCATTGGTAAGCTGAGTCCCTGGATGGAGAATATTTTTGCAAAAGGCCGGCTATTAAATGTATTTTTCTTTGGCGCATGCAATGTGTCCGAATTGCCGGGTATGATGGATAAGATCGCTTATCTGAATTTTATCAGTGAAAAGAACGGAATCGTTCTTGGCGGAGAACTGAGTAAACAGAATCTACTTTCCTATACGAATATCAGTTACAGTGAGCAGGTAAAACGAATGAAACCGGGTCTGGCTTACGCTACACTGGCAGAGGATAATCAGGTGGTAGAACAGATCGTGATTCCGCAGAACAGGGGGACAGTAATACAATGATTCAAATCCTGGCATATGGAGGAAAGAATGAAATGCAGAGCCTGCGTGACATGCTGATCCATCTGTCTGTGCAGTATGAGAAACTGGAATATAAACTGAAGATTTTTACAACGGTAAAAGCCTGGGAGAAAGCTACAGCAAAGATGGATCTGATCGATCTTGTAATCTGCGATGTATCAGATCCACAGGCTGTGGAGATGTTGGTTCGGGCAAGGAAGAATTACAGGGAAGCAAAGATTATTCCGATTGCGGATGAACACATTTTGCCGTCGGTCTATGTAAGACCGGACATTTCCCCATGCACCCTCCTGTGGAGACCACTGAAAACAGAAAAAAACAGGAAGGCATTATTACAGATTCTGCAGACCTTTGTGGTTTCGAACGAGGAAGAAAGAGTATTTTATATCACAACACGTCAGAAAACGCAGACCGTGCCTTATGGGAAAATCCTGTATTTTGAAGCCAGAGAGAAAAGGGTTTATGTGCGGACAGAATTTCAGGAAATCGGCTTTCACGCAACACTGTCCGGGCTGGAAAAGGAATTGCAGGATGCTTTTATCCGATGCCATAAAGGATATCTGGTAAATAGAGACAAGATCCGGAGTGTGGACTGGTCACAACACCTGGTGCAGGTCGGAGAGGACTGTATCCTTCCGATCTCACGAAACTATCAGAGCAGATTAAGGGAGGCGTACCATGAAAGAAGCAATGGATGAGACAAGGATCTTATCCACCCTGGAGGTAAAGATCTGTATGCAGATCCTGGGTGTGGAAGAATGGAATTATTTCCCGATTGCTTCAGAAGAAGAAAATCTGGACCAGAGGATCCTGGAAGCGTTTCTGCGGCTGGTGGAGATGGGATTTCTGGAAAGCTGTGGTGGCGGCTATCGCAGGACACAACAGATGGAAGAAGTATTTGCACAGGCGGTGCAACCGGAATTTACCATGCAGATCCTGAAAAAGGAAAGTATGCCGCTGGTTGTCACCGGAAACAGGGAGAATATGGTAGTTCTGGAAACGATATCTGTTCAGGAAGGAAAAGTACGGGTTTACCATACTGATCAGGAAAGAATCTGGAGATATCTGAACGAATTTTCCGGGAAACAAAAAGCGGAAAAAAGCATGGCAGATCTGTCGGGTGCATCCAGAGTGGAGAACTCGGATATCGCGATAAAACTGGAAAAAGGGCAGCAGGACAGTCTGCTGTATATCTGGCAGAGCGATACCGGGAAAAAATATCTGAAAAACGGGGAACAGAAAGAGACGACACTGGAGAAAGAAATATTTTGGAAGCTGCTGGAGGGAGAAGACAGATGATCATCGTAAATGTTGTGTTTGGAGAGATGAACAAAGCGTACGACTTTAAGGTGGATGAAACAGAGGAGGTCCGACTGCTTGTGGATGAGATGGTAGGGATGATCGCAGAGAAAGAACATTTGAATGTAAGTAAACATTCCGGACTCTTTCTGTTGTGTGACCAGAAAAGACAGAGGGTATTTCCACCGGACACTACGCTGGCAGAACAACAGGTGGCCTATGGAGATACGTTATTTTTGATATAACATGCAGGTTATCCCGTTTGACATGCAGGTTATCGCATTTGGGAAGAGGAAGAGATAAGATATGGTAGAGTATAGTCATGGAAAGGGAGGGAGGTAATGTGATAAAAGTCAATACCGTTGCCCTGGAAGAAAATGCCTCCAATCTGCAAAAGATAGAGATGCAGGTTGCGGATATCCTGTATGATATTTCATTGATTGAAAAGGAACTAACCTGTAATCATACTGTATTTGAAGAAGAGATCCATGCGATACAGAAGCAGACTAGCAGAATCAATAAAGAAAAAGAATATCTTCACACGATGCAGCAGTGTCTGGCACAGTGTTCGCAGCAATATATACAGACAGAACAGAAAAACAGCAGGTACGGCGAAGAGATTCCGGTGACCGAAACAACGAAAAAAACCGGATTGCCGGAAGTAAAAGTTGCCGGACGGATCGATCTGACCATGACGAATATCTATCGCCAGAACCAGCCAAACCGGATGAACATTATCCGGCGAGCCTGGATCAACCGCTGGATCGTGATGTTTCCGTGGCATGGAAATCACTGGAAATTGATGAAAGCCCCTGTTGTAAAACGGAGCCAGGTACTGGTGTTTCTTCCGGATACAGTGCTTAATCAGCGGATTCAGCAAATGGTTCAGCTGATGGTGAAATGATGGGATATATCATCGGATTTATCTCACAAAATCAGACACAGAAAGATTTCGAAGGTATATGAAGAAGAGGAGGGAGCAGATGAAGTTTGAGGTAGAGACAGGTCAGGTCAACAGCATGGTACAGAGCTTCAAAGAATCTCTGGCACAGATTTCAGCGAACAGACAGCGAATGTACAATGCTATGGAAACGCTGGACGGTATGTGGCAGGGACAGGCTCACGATGCATTTGCGGTGCAGTATCGGAGTGATAACGAAGAAGTGGTTGCACTTTTGAAAGATCTGGAACAGGTAGCAGAAAATATCGCGAAAGCAAGACAGGAGTATGATACCTGTGAGCAGCAGGTAAAAGAAACAATAGCTGCAATTGAGATATAGAGCAGGAGGAGAGAATATGGCATTAACAGGTCAGATTATTGTTACAACGGAGCAGCTGCGGACCCAGGCGGGAGTTGTCCGACAGGAATTAAGCAGTATGCAGGCTCAGTTTGACCGCATCAAAGGCTTGATTGACGGATCCTCCGGATACTGGATCGGTGAAGCGGGAGATGCTCACAGAAAGCAGTATACAGGCAGAATCTCATCGATAGAAGAGATGTTTAAAAAATATGCGGAACATGTGAAGGATCTGGAAGAGATGGCAGGAGTATACGAAGCAGCAGAACAGGCAGCATCCAACGCAGCAGACTCTCTTCCGATGAGTTTGCTGGATTAAGGAGGAGACATGAAGACAGCCAGATCGATTTCAATAGCATTTGGAAATGCAATTGCACAGGCGGAAAAACTGGAAGCCAGTGCCGAGCAGATGCGTGCTTCGAAAAGACAGATGGATAGTATCCGGGATTCCCTGAAAACAGAATGGGAAGGAGAAAGCGCATCTCTTTACTTCCAGAAATGCGATCTTCTGGGAGCAAAATTAGAAAAAACAGCCGGCGAACTGGCACAGATCGCGTCGGTTATCCGCAGATCAGCCAGAGCATACCGGGATGCTGAGATGAAAGCACTTGAAGCAGTGCAGACAAAAACGTTAACTTAAAAAAATTATTATATTTTAGGAGGAAATTAACATGGCAAAATTTCAGGTAACAACAGCAGAACTGAAAGCGGCAATCGCAGATCTTCAGGAGAAAAACGGCACATTCAAAAACAAAGTCAGCGAACTGGAACAGTCCCAGCAGGCACTGAGAGCACAGTGGCAGGGCGATGCCAATACTGCATTCAACACAGCATTCGAGAATGACAAAGCACAGTGGACAACATTCTCCACGCTGATCGATCAGTATATTCAGGCGCTGCAGACGATCCTGCAGACTTACGAACAGGCAGAAGCAACCAACACTTCTACTGCATCCAACAGAAGTTATTAGAGTAATTGTTCAGCAGCCACTGTAAAGGTGCTGCATAGGTACAAACTTACCAGGAACTATACAAAAGTAAACGAAAAGGAGAATAACAGATATGGAAGGAACATTATTAGTAACACCTGCAGAATTAAAAACAACAGCCAGCACATTTCAGGGAAAAGCAGGAGAAGTAAAAAGTCTGCATGACGAGATGATCAGCAAAGTAAACGCACTGTCCGGAAGCTGGACCGGCGAAGCATCTGAAGCATACAAAAGCAAATTCAGCTCCTTACAGGCAAGCATGGACAAAGTCAACCGTATGATCATGGAACATGTAAACGATCTGAACAACATGGCAGATGAATACGAAAGAGCAGAGACCACAGCGATGAATGCTGCCAACGAACTGCCGGCAAGTACACTGGATTAATGAAATGTAGTTTCCGAATACCCATAGGAAATATTATTTGCGAGTTTCTTATGGGTGTCGTGGCAGTCTCCGGAGTCTCTAAAAACACAGACGTTGGCTTATTGACTGCATAAGCAAGGGCTTTGTTAATTCAATAGGCAAAGCCCATTGATTAAGAAAGATAGACGTAAAACTGAGGTAAGCACATGGGAAAAATTCGAGTAAATACGGATGCCATAGACTATCAGATGCAACAGATGGAGCATATTTCGAGTTCGCTGGATCAGATTTCTTCTGAAATCAGTGAAATAAGTAGAGGGCTGAGCTGGCAGATATCTTCGCGTGAACAGATAAAGAACAGATTGGACGCATATGTGGATTATGTAGTACGATTGACTTATAGAGTGAATAGGTTGCATGCGGGTCTGAATAGTGCAAAATTGAAATATATAAGTGCAGAACAAAGAGCTAATCCAGACTTTCATGGTATAAGTGTGAAAAGTCCGTC
>NZ_JALFPR010000086.1:0-3550 GCF_022785585.1 Oliverpabstia sp.
GCGGGAAGGATGGGATAGGCATAAGTGGATACAAATGCCAGAAGAACCAGAACAACGAAACCGAACAGCCCCCGTCCCATATCTACCTGGCGGATCTTGCCGTGATCCGGCATCCGTTTTCTGCTGGCGATCCACAGTGCCTGGATACAACCAAAGCCCACACAGATCAGTGCCCCAATCAGATAGATTCCCTGGGCATAATTCTTTTCCTGGACTACTCCGGCGATGGAGCCAAGGGTCACCCGGTTGGCCCAGAAGTTCTGTGCCATACGAAGGGTGGACAAAGCCATCAGGACTACGCAGATCCACTGGATCACAAGATAAAACAGGGTGCCTCCCAGTTTTACGCTTCCAGTGGTTAAAGAAGTGGCTGCAGATAGGAGTCCGCCTCCTTTTTTCTTCTTTTTTCGCTTGGTTTTGGTTTTCTGCGTGGTAGTTTTATGAATCGTATGCTGGTTTGTGGCAGTATTTCTGGATCTGCCGGAACCGGAGTTTGGATTTTTTTTGTTCTCTTCCCGACGTCTGGCAGCGGGAGTCTCATTTTTACCGGAAGCAGGACTACCGGTACCGTTGCCATTATCAGCGACTGGTTTTGATAAGTTGCGATTTACATAATCATCGAAGGACTGCCAGTCATCCACCAGACGATCGGTATCTGTATTTTTTGTGACTGAAGTATTGTCATTGGAAGCGGCCGGAAGCGGTGCACCGCAGTAGCTGCAAAAACGACCGGTGACTTCAGCACCACAGGATGGACATTTCATAGTTCACTCCCCCTTGTTAGAATTTCAGATTTTATTGTACCACAAATACAGGAAAACATATCTGAAGATTTTGTGAAAATTAATGAAAAATAATTACTTTTTTTGGTAAAAAAGCAAGAATCAGAAAGAGAAGATTGCGTTGACACCTTATATACCGATTGGTATAATATAAAAAGACAGGGGATTACCCTGGAAAATTACGGATCAACAGCTGATAAATATAAGGAAAGGGGCTGAGACAGATGGATAATCGGCAGCTGATCATGGAAAAAGCGCTGGAACTGTTTTGTGCCCGTGGATATGATGCGGTTGGGGTGCAGGAGATTGCAGAACAGTCCGGAATTACAAAACCGACGTTGTATTATTATTTTGGAAGCAAGCAGGGACTGATGGAAACGATCCTTGAGGAGAACAGTCGTATTCTGGAAGAGATGCTGGAAAAAGCAGTGGAAGAACCGGGGGATGTCCCGCAGGTGTTATATCGTGTGGCGAGAGCATATTTTGATTTTGCGGGAAGCCACTGGCAGTTTTATCTGTTTATGATGAGTCAGTTTTATTCCGGAAAAAAATCGGAAGGATTCCGTACGGTGTATCCGCTGATCCAGAAGTATTACCAGCTTGTGGTGCGGATCTTTGAGGATTCTGCAGATCGTCTGGGAAATATGGGCGGCCGTCAGGAGCAGTTCGCGGTCAGCTTCATGGGGATTCTGGATTCCCATATGATGATGCTGGGAAGAGAGCAGGATGAAGAACACGGACTGGTGATGACGGATCAGAGAACGTATGAGATCGTCCGGCAGTTCCTGTACGGTATTTATTCATAACTGCGAAAGTATGGAACAGTTGCATGTATGAGTGTGAAAAATAACTGGAAAGACAGTTAAGATAAAAGAAAAAGGAGACGGGGATATGGCAAAGATGGAGTTTGGGGAACTGGATCAATATTTGTTTGGTCAGGCAACGCATTATGATATTTATAAGAAACTGGGAGCGCATCCGGTAACACAGAATGGAAAAAGCGGCACGTATTTTGCAGTATGGGCACCGAACGCAGAGGATGTTTCTGTTGTCGGTGAGTTTAATGACTGGGATCCGGAGCGCCATCCGATGAAAAAGACAGGACCGATCGGTGTCTGGGAGACTTTTGTTGCAGGAGCCAAAGTGGGAGATCTGTATAAATTCTGTATCCGTGCCATGGACGGAAGACTGCTGTACAAAGCAGATCCTTATGCAAACTGGTCTGAGATGCGTCCGGGCAATGCATCACGTATCGCGGATATCACAGGCTTCAAATGGGGCGATGCCGCATGGTTGAAAAAGAGAAAAGAGACGGATCCGAGAAGAGCTGCTCTTTCCATCTATGAAGTACATCCGGGTTCCTGGAAAAAGCATCCGGCTTCCGATGGAGATCCGGACGGCTTCTACAGCTATCGGGAACTGGCACATGAGCTGGCAGATTATGTAAAACGTATGGGTTATACTCATGTGGAACTGATGGGCATCGCGGAGCATCCGTTTGACGGCTCCTGGGGTTATCAGGTTACCGGTTACTATGCACCGACCGCCCGTTTCGGATCTCCGAAAGAATTCAAATATCTGGTCAATTATTTACATAAAAATAAGATCGGTGTCATCCTCGACTGGGTACCGGCACATTTTCCGAAAGATGCTCACGGACTGGCAGAGTTTGACGGAACCTGTATCTACGAGCATTCTGATCCACGTCAGGGAGAGCATCCGGACTGGGGTACCAAGATCTTTAATTATGGAAAAAACGAAGTCAAGAATTTCCTGATCGCGAACGCACTGTACTGGATCGAAGAGTTCCATGTAGACGGTCTGCGTGTGGATGCAGTGGCGTCCATGCTGTATCTGGATTATGGAAAGAAAGACGGACAGTGGATCGCGAACAAATATGGCGGTAACGAGAACCTGGAGGCTATTGAATTTTTCAAGCATCTGAATACTCTGATTCTTGGAAGAAACAAAGGAACCATGATGATCGCTGAAGAGTCTACTGCATGGCCGAAAGTAACCGGAGATGTGGAAAAAGAGAACGGTCTCGGATTCACGTTTAAGTGGAACATGGGATGGATGCACGATTTCCTGGAGTATATGAAACTGGATCCGTATTTCAGAAAATTCAACCATAATAAGATGACCTTCTCCATGACGTATGCCTTCAGCGAGGAGTATATTCTGGTACTGTCTCATGATGAAGTTGTCCATCTGAAATGCTCCATGATCAACAAGATGCCCGGAGAGTACGATGACAAATTTGAGAATCTGAAAGCCGGATATTCCTTCATGATGGGTCACCCGGGTAAGAAGCTGCTTTTTATGGGACAGGAGTTCGGACAGTTTCAGGAGTGGAGTGAGGCGAGAGAGCTTGACTGGTATCTGCTCCGTGAGGCAAGACATCAGCAGTTACAGGATTATGTAAGAGATTTGCAGATGATGTATAAAAAATATCCGGCACTGTATGCGGATGCCAATGGCTATGATGGTTTTCAATGGATCAATGCCAATGATGCAGACAGAAGCATCTACAGTTTCATCCGCTGGTCACCGACGAAAAGAAACAACCTGCTGTTTGTCTGCAACTTTACTCCGGTAGAACGGAAAGACTACTGGGTAGGTGTACCGCAGAAGAAACAGTGTAAATTAATCCTGAGCAGTGCAGACCCGGCTTACGGCGGACAGCATCATGTGGACAATCCGGTATTCAAACCGGTCAAGGGAGAATGTGACGGACAGCCATACCATGTGGCATATCCGCTGGCTCC
>NZ_JALFPR010000119.1:0-4117 GCF_022785585.1 Oliverpabstia sp.
ATATACACTGGTTTCCTACACCGAGCATGCACTGGAAATGAGCACAAGTTCAAAGGCAATTGCATACGTGGGTATCCAGAAACCGGATGGATCCCTTTCCTGGGGTGCAGGCGTCGACAGCGACATTATCCGTGCATCTATTGATGCGCTGGTTACAGCAATTAATAACCGATAAAAAGAAAACAATCAGGGGGCAAGATGTTGCAGAAATGTAACATCTTGCCCCTGTTTTCTTATGTTAAAAGAGTAGTTGTTACGAAATGATTGGAAATGTTTTAAAATATTAAAATATATCGAAAAATAAAAGAAAGTGGGTCGATAATCAAATAAACCAGCATTATTCATGAAAAAGTGGGAGATAATTCGTGAAATAAGTAGAAAAAACAGAGATTCTATTGACTTTGTTCTTACGGATATTTATAATTATGAATAAAATATTACAGAATTATGAAAAAGAAAAGAACGAAGAGGAATAGAAATGGAACGATTAACAAAGGTCTGGAATTCCCTTCGGGCGATGCTTCTGCGGGCAGTCAGAGAACGGAAAAGAGAATGTCTGGCAGTGGGAGCAGGTACAGCGGTGGTTATCGCGGCTGTTGGAAGCCTGATGGGTAGCAAGCCGATGATCGTAAAACAAATGGGAGAAATAACAGTCACACAGGAAGCATCCGGCCAAAAAGAGGAAGAATCAGATACCGGGGATGATGATCCTGACGGGACGATCCCCTGTGGTTATGCAGGGGTAATCGATGGAATCCTGGCTACAAAAGGACTTACAAAAAGTTATCGGGCTGTTGGAGGTCCCTGTGAGACTGTTCTTGTCGGACAGTGGATGATTCGGACAGAAACCGTAGCAAAACTGGATGTAGGGACCAGGATGATTCAGGCACTGGAAGCCGCAGATCAGGAGGCGGATGATCTGACTCAACAGATGCGTATGTCAGATAAAGACTATGAGAATCTCCTTGCTATCGTGGAAGCGGAGGCAGGAGGAGAAGATCTGGACGGAAAGATCATGGTAACGAATGTTATCTTGAACCGTGTCTCGAGTGACCAGTTCCCTGATAATGTAACATCTGTGATCTGGGATCGGACAGGTGGAAGCCCACAGTTTTCGCCGACAGAAGATGGCAGAATCTATACAGTGACTGTTTCGGATGATACCAGAGAAGCAGTAAATCGTGCGATAGATGGTGATGATCTGTCGCAGGGAGCTTTGTACTTTATTGCGAAAGATCAGGCAGATGAAAAGAACGTGAAGTGGTTTGATGAAAAACTGACATTCCTGTTTGCACATGGTGGACACAGCTTTTATATTTGAGATTGCAAAACACCTCGTGGGATACTACCTGCTGAATAGTTGCATAAAAGTAACTGTTCAGTACCTTCACAGTTACGAGCAAAAATGCAATTAAAATCACCTTCGGTGATGGCATTTTTGCTTGTATGTCTCGGGATTTTGGCATATTTATGCCAAAACACCTCGCGGGATAATGCCTACTGAATAGTTACGCATAAAAACATAAATATACAGGTATGTAAATCAAAGAAAATAGGATTGCCATAAAAAGTGACCTGTGTTATAATTCTAAACTATAGTGATTTACTACATAAAAGCATAAAAATATGTGAGGAGTGTACAGAATGGAAGTATTATACAGAAGCACCAGAGGAAATGGAAGTACAGTAACTGCATCCAATGCAATCTTAAAAGGTCTTTCTGAAGATGGCGGCTTATTTGTACCGGATCAGATTCCGGTACTGGACGTCCCTATGGAACAGCTGGCACAGATGTCTTATCAGGAAGTTGCCTACGAAGTAATGAGTCGTTTTCTGACTGATTTCACAGAAGAAGAACTGAAGAAATGTATTCAGTCTGCCTATGATAAGAAGTTTGATACCGATGTCATTGCACCTCTTGTGAAAGCAGATGGTGCCTATTATCTGGAATTATTCCACGGATCTACAATAGCTTTCAAAGACATGGCTCTGTCGATTCTTCCATATCTGCTGACAACAGCTGCGAAGAAAAACGGTGTGACCAATGACATCGTAATTCTGACTGCAACTTCCGGTGATACAGGAAAAGCAGCAATGGCAGGTTTTGCTGATGTACCGGGAACTAAAATTATCGTATTTTATCCGAAAGACGGTGTGAGTCCTATTCAGGAAAAACAGATGGTAACTCAGAAAGGAGACAATACTTACGTTGTTGCGATTCGCGGAAACTTTGATGATGCGCAGACTGGCGTAAAGAAAATCTTCAACGACACTGAGATGAAAGCAGAGCTGGAAGAGGCTGGTTATCAGTTCTCTTCTGCAAACTCGATCAATATCGGCCGTCTGGTTCCGCAAATTGTGTATTATGTATATGCATATGCAAATCTGTATAAAACAGGACAGATCCAGCAGGGTGAAGAGATTAATGTAGTAGTTCCTACCGGTAACTTTGGAAATATCCTGGCCGCTTACTATGCAAAAAATATGGGTCTGCCGATTAAAAAACTGATCTGTGCGTCTAATGACAATAAAGTACTGTTTGACTTCTTTACTACAGGAACTTATGACAGAAACAGAGAGTTTATTCTGACAACATCACCATCTATGGATATCCTGATTTCCAGCAATCTGGAGCGTCTGATTTACAGAATCGCAGGAAATGATCCGGAGAAAAATAAAGTTCTGATGGAAGAACTGACAAAAGATGGTGTTTATCATATCACAGATGAAATGAAGATGCAGCTGGCTGATTTCTATGGCAACTATGCAACGGAAGAGGAGACTGCTGAAACGATTCGTAAAATTTATAAAGACTGTGGTTATGTGATCGATACACATACCAGTGTAGCTGCAACAGTGTATAAAAAGTATACAGAGGAAACAGGTGATACAGCTAAAACTGTGATCGCCTCTACAGCAAGCCCATATAAGTTTACAAGAAGCGTGATGGAAGCAATTGATGAAGGAAAATATGCAGCTATGGGAGATTTTGAACTGATCGACCAGTTATCAGAAATTTCCGGTGTGGCAGTGCCGAATGCAATCGAAGAAATCCGTAACGCTGAAGTTCGTCATAATACGGTAGCAGATGTAGCGGAGATGCCTGTTGTAGTGAAGAAAATTCTCGGCATTCAGTGATGAAGAAAGAAAACAGGCCCTTCGGTCACTGTGACCTAAAGTATTCATCAAAAATTTGAATTTTTGTACATTATTCCTTGAAATACAACATAGACTAGGGTATAATACAATAAAAAGTAACACCTGGGGTGTGCGACCCTCTCTTTATTTTGAACCTACATTTACGTTTATGGGACTCCTATATTGTTGATTGGATGTCAGGCCGTCATTATGCAGCGGAAGACAAAAGAGATACTGCGGTCACCCACCTAGCAGTCGCTAGGCGTCAAAAAAAGGGAAACGGCACTCCGGGGTTATAAAAGGAAGATGGGGAGTCATGATATGACTCCTTTTTTATGTAATAGTACAGCTGCATAACAGTCGGAACATTGTTGGGACAAGACTGAGGGCTGGTACAAAATATTATTAAGAGAACAGTCCTAGAAAGTGACTGAGACGGAGGGTATTATGAGTGTAGAAAAACAAAGCTTTGGAACAACAAAAAAAGGAGAAGCCATTTCTTTGTATACGGTAACCAATAAAAACGGTATGGTGATGAAGGTTACAGATTTTGGCGCGATTCTGGTAAGTGTCCTGGTACCGGACAAAAATGGTGTGCTGACAGATGTGGTATTAGGATATGATCACGGAGAAGATTATCAGGTAAATTCTCCTCATTTTGGTGCTACAATCGGAAGAAACGGAAATCGTATCAATGGTGCCTCTTTTGTACTGAATGGAAAAAAGATTCAGCTGACGCCAAATGAAAAAGGAAACAGTCTGCACAGTGGTCCGGATGGATTTGAATTCATGATGTGGGAAGCAGAAACAAAAGAGCAGGCGGTTGCTTTTCGTCATCACAGCCCGGATGGTGAACAGGGATTTCCCGGAAACTTTGATGTGACAGTTACATACACACTGACTGATGATAATGCCGTAGAGATTCACTATGAAGGAATTTCTGATCAGGATACGGTGGCGAATATGACAAACCACAGCT
>NZ_JALFPR010000142.1:0-2976 GCF_022785585.1 Oliverpabstia sp.
GTTACATATTCCGGCATCTCTACATTTTCCTGCTCGATCAGCTCCGGCAGTGTCAGTCCGTCTTTTACTTCTTTTTTCTCTCCTGCTACTGTGATAACCATGTCTTTTCTCCTTTATGTCTCTCTATACTCTCTTCAGATCTGTTCTTCGATCCAGCTGTTTAAATCTGCCTGTTTCAGTGCACCCACTTTTCGGTCTTTCGCCTGTCCGTCTTTAAAGAGGATCAGGGTCGGATTGGACTGCACTTCATACTGCTCTGCCAGTTCCACATCAAAGTTCGTATTTACCTTATATACTTTGATCTTATCTTCATAATCATCTTCCGCATTTCCTAACACCGGCGCCAGTTTTTTGCACGCCACACAGGAATCGGAATAAAAATCCACCAGAACCGGAAGCGATTCGTTCAATACTTTCTCTTCAAAATCTGCTTTGCTTACCCGTACTGCCATTATTCGTCCACCTTTCTTACATACATGGTGTAAGTGCCGTCTTCATTGTCGGTTAATTTCAGTACTTTATGTCCTTCTTCTTTCATGCTTCGCGGAACATTCTGTACCGGTTCCCCGTCGTTCATGCGGACAGCCAGGACCTCTCCATCCTCCAGTTCTTCGATGGCAACTTTTGCCTTTACGAATGTCAGGGGGCATACTTTATCGGTAATATCAACCTCATCGGTTACTTCAAAATCTAATTCAGCCATGATGGTTCTCCTTTCACTGTCCCTCGTACGCTTCTTTCAACTGCTTGCGGAAATCTTCCTCTCCCACACGCTGCAACGTCTTACGAAAACGTTCGCTTGGATTTGCATTTTTCTCAAAGAAAGTGATCGCCGCATCAGTCACACGAAACAGTGTTTCCTTGTCCGGGATCAGCGGAAGCAGTTCTTCTCCTTTGTAGATGTTATTTCCGAAAGTTCCTCCAAAAGATACAATATATCCCGGAGTTCCCTCCCATGCATCCACCGGGCAGCTCTTGACACAGCGACCGCAGTGATTACATTTCTCTGCATCCAGCTCTACTTTACCGTCCACCATTTTCAGTGCTTCCTGGCGACAGGCTTTCACACATACACCACAGGAGATACAGTCGTCTTCTTTGTATGCGATGTTCATACCACCTTTGATTCCCACATCATTTTCTTCGGCTTTCAGACAGTTATTCTGACATCCGGTAACACCGAATTTGAACTTATGCGGAAGTTCCCGTCCGAAATATCTGGCATCCAGTTCTTTTGCCAGTGTGTAGGTGTCGACACATCCGCTGGGACAGACTTCCGATCCCTGGCAGGCTGTGATGGTACGGACACGTGGGCCGCACACGCCGGTTCCCACACCGCCTTTTGCCAGTTCTTCTTTTACCTCGGCAAGTTCTTCCACTTTGATAAACGGAATCTCGATTCCCTGACGGGATGTCATATGTACATAGCCGCGGCCGTATTTTTCTGCTACTTCCGCCACTTTTTTGATATTTTCTGCTGTCAGGTTACCACCGATCACGGCCAGTCGCAGGGAACCGTAACCTTTCTGTTTCTGTCTCATATAACCGCCCTTTTTTAAGGCTGCATAATCTACTTTTTGTGCCATCGTTCTCTCTCCTTTACCTTACAGCTGTCCGATCTTTTCAATCGCCTGTGCAAAATCTGCTTTCAGATCTTCGATATCTTCGATTCCCACACTGACCCGGATCAGATCTTCGAAAACACCTGCATCTTCTTTTTCCTGTTCTGAACTGTGAAGACTGATCGTGGATCCCGGATGGATCATCAGTGTCTTCGTATCCCCGATATTGGAAAGTGTGTATGGGATTTTCAGTGCATCAATCAATGCAAATGCATTTTCCTTACTTCCCACCCGCAGCGTCAGGATTGCTCCATATCCTCTGGAAAACTGTTTTTCAGAGATCTCATACCAGTTGCTGCTTTTCAGTCCCGGATAGTTGACAGTAACAGACGGATACGTCTCTTCTAGCCACTGTGCAAGTTCCAGCGCATTGCTGCACTGCCGTTCCATCCGCAGTCCCAATGTCTCCATCCCGATCAGATTCAGATACGCGTTCATCGGTGCCAGACATGCACCGGTGTCACGGAAAAGGCTGTTTCGGAGTCTTGCAATATAAGCCATCGGGCCAAATTTTTTGTAAGCTGCAATCTGAGGATACATCTCGGAATCCCATTGAAATCTTCCACTGTAAGTAAGAATACCGCTGATCGAATTGCTGCTTCCGTTGATGTATTTAGAAGAAGAATTGACCACGATATCTGCACCATGTTTTAGTCCTTGGAAAAGGTACGCTGTTGCTGTCGTGTTGTCCAGGATCAGTGGAATCTTATGCGCATGTGCAATTTCTGCCAGTCTTTCCACATCGGTCACATCCAGACAGGGATTGCCGATCGTCTCTGCAAAAAGCAGGCGGGTATGTTCGTTGATAGCTCCCTCGATCGCTTCCCAGTCATTGTTTTTTACATACCGGGTTTTGATACCAAATTCCTCGATATCACGAAACAGATCGATGGATCCTCCGTAAAGACTTGCAGAAGAGACAATCTCGTCCCCGCTTCGCACAATATTTAAAATGGCGTTCATGATCGCCGCCATACCGGAAGCACAGGCGATCGAAGCCATGCCGCCTTCCAGTTTTGTGATTCTGTTTTCAAATGCGGTTACTGTCGGGTTCCCTACACGGGTGTAACAGTAGCCGGGAGCTTTATTTTCAAATATTTTTTCCAGATCTGCGGCTGTGTCCTGTTCGAACGCACTGCTTTGACAGACCGGGGGAAGGGTTGCTCCGTTTGCCTCCCGAACCACTCCTGCATGGAGAAGGTCTGTATTAAAACTCATACGCTTATTCCTCTCTCACAGTAACGCGTCCTCTAGAGCGTGTCTGAAAAAGGCTTTTCGTGAGCTGCGAGTCTCAGTTTGTGGGAGATTTTATCCGAATGAGGGCGGCGTAGCGGGCTACGGCAACCGAATGAGG
>NZ_JALFPR010000160.1:0-6941 GCF_022785585.1 Oliverpabstia sp.
CAGCTGCTCACTTCCCTCTGCCAGCTGTTTACTTCCGGAGTTCAGTGCCTCGGAGTTGCTGTTCAGGGTTGCTACGCCATCGGTGTATTCTTTCACACCGGAGTTCAGCCGATCCACACCGTTAGTCAGTGTCGGAAGACTTGCGGTCAATGTGCTGACACCGTCATCCAGCTGTTTTGCTCCGTCATTGACCTGTGAAACACCGTCGGTATATGATTTCAGTCCTTCGGTCAGTTCCTCAGATCCCTCTTTGAAAGTCAGGGTACTGTCTGCCAGAACTTTCAGGTTATCTGTGATTTTCTTATTACCATCAGATGCATCGTCCATACCGTCTTTGATCTTTTTTGCCCCGTCGGCTGCTTCCTGCATACCGTCTCCGGCGGTTCCGATCTGATCAAAAATAGCTTCCGCATAGGTTTTGGTTACTTCCTCACGGATGCTTGTTTTAATCTTGCCCAGAGCCGTTTCACTTAACTTGGAAGCAATGTAATTGGTTCCCGGATTCGTCTCATAATTCAGGATCATTTTTTCCGGCTGATCATCCATGACCGTTGCCGCATTGGCAGAGAAATCCTTCGGAATGGTAATTACCATATAATAGGTACCATTTTTCAGACCTTCCTTTGCCACATCTGCGTCTACAAAGTTGAATGCCAGTGAATCATTTTCTTTCAGATTATCCACCAGTTGATCTCCAACTGTCAGTGTAGTATCTCCGTACTCGGCTGGCTCATCTTCATTGACGATGGCTACTGGAAGTTTATCCACATTTCCGTAGGGATCCCACATGGATGCCAGGAAAAGCCCCGCGTAAATCGCAGGGATCAGCGCAATTACGATGACTACTAAAAGCAAAATCTTGTTGTGAAATAAACTTTTCCACTCTTGTTTTAGCATTGTATCCCTTCCTTTTTGATGTATTTGTCGACTTTTTCTATTAATAGATGTATATTCCATTATTCGTTTTTTATTCTATTAGTAGATTAAAAAGCTATTAGTCGACAATATGTTGATTTTCTTTTCGGAATGTATTATACTAAAGAAAGATAAGAGATACAAGCATCACATTTCTTTTCAATCGTTTATTACTGGACGTTTTGTATTATATATGTCTATTTGAAATTCTTAAAAATTTCTAATAAATTTCAGAAATTTTTGTTTATATTTTCTTCAGATATGATTTTAAATCTTCCCGGGAAGTTTTCTCGACCAAAAAAACTCTTTGAGAAAATACGGGAGATGCAATAAAAGGGGGATTTTTATGGAAACGAAAAAAGGAGAAAAAATGGATCGCCGGGTGCGAAAAACCCGTGCACAGCTTCGCGCCGGTCTTGCCAGACTGATGCAGCAGAAAAATATTAAAGAAATCACGGTAAAAGAACTGGTGGATGAGATTGATATCAACCGTTCCACTTTTTATCTGCATTACACAGATATTTACCAGATGCTTCAGAGCATAGAGGGCGAACTGATGGAAGATATTCTGGAAGCCATCAAAGAGCATCCGCTGGATCCGGGAATGAAAGAAGAAGGGTATTCTTTTGCCATCCAGCTGTTTCGGATTCTGGCTGCCAACAAGGATATCTGTGCGGCACTGATGGGGCCGAACGGCGATATGGCTTTTGTGGAAAAGATTGAAAAACTGGTCGAGGACGCTGTTTTGCCGGAACTTTTTACGATGTTCCCACAGAATGTCAACGACATCAAATACGCCTACGCTTTCTGCATCAACGGCTGCGTGGGAATGATCAAATGCTGGCTTACCGGTGATTCCGACGATACTCCGGAGCACATGGCATATCTGACTCATAATATTGTTTCCGAGGCGCCTCGTAATTTTGCAGCAAAAGTTTTAAATTCTGCGCAGGAAAGGACAACAGTCTGAGAAATACGACGATCTGCAAAAATATTTTTGTCCGCTGACAGAATATTCCACTGAAACAAATACAGATATCAATAGAAAGTTTCAGGGTTGAAATCTGCTTTTACACTCATTTCAACTCTGGAACTTTCTGTTCATATCTGCTTTTAGTTTATGCCTTTCATGCCACTCATCTTTCAAAGTTTACAGATTGTAGCTGTACTTATGACTATCACGTTTCGGAATCAGCCAGAACTCATACCTCATAGTTCACCTGGTGTTCATGATTGACCGCGGATTACCTGCCGTTTTCCACTTTCTACACCACCTGTCTCCAGCCACTTCTCTTCCACAACATCCGCTCGGTTTTTTCATACACTGCCTGTGCGAAGATCTGATGTCCCTGTGCATTCAGATGTTCCTGATCTGCCTCGCTGCACTGCACATAATCAGAAGCTCGCAAATATCCGATCTGTCTTTCTGCAGCGATTCGTTCATATACTGTTTCCAGTTCCTTCGACACCGTCACTGACTGTGGCGAAAAGTCCTGATCATATCTTTCCTGCCATACTTTTTCTCCGAGATAGATCGGTGAGATCAGCAGAACATCTGTCTGAGGTGCAAAGGTCTGAATCTGATCCAGCAGACACTGGATTCCTCTTCCGATCACTTCTGCCGATGCACCAAAGATCGTTTTGCAATCATTGGTCCCCAGCATAAGAACCACCAGATCCACCGGATGATGTGTTTCCAGTAATGTCGGCAACAGTGCTGTGCCTCTCCGTCCCTGCCGGAACGGATCTTCAAACACTGTCGTTCTTCCGCAGAGCCCCTCCTCGATAATACGGACATCTTTTCCTTCATAAGCCTTCTGCAATCTTCCTGTCCACCGTACTTTAAATGGCAGCCGCTCCCCGCTCTCTCCGTCATATCCCCAGGTGTTCGAATCTCCAAAACACAAAATCTGTTTCATTCTGTCACCTTCTTTCTTTTTTAATATCTTCGTAACTGTTCAGTACCTTCGCAGAACATGATCTGCTGAATCATACCTATATTCATTGTTTTTATATTCCTATTATTTCGCTATGTTTTTATGTTTTTATTATCATATACAATTTTCCTGACTTTGTCTAATAGAAAAAAGCAATATCCAGCTATAGGCTATTTCTATAACTAAATATTGCTTTTATCTTCTCACTCTTTTTATCGGTTGCCGTTACCTTCCAGTATCCCCGTCACCTTTTTGACGCAGTGCAGGCAGGTCGGTGCTATGTAACAGCATGCTGCGATCCATGCCGCCTGATCCGCGAAGCAGATTGCCGTATACCCCAGGGCTCCGACAAATCCCAAACTGACAATCGTTCTTGCCAGCATCTCCGTCACACCGGAAAGTACTGCTCTTCCTGAATATCCAAGTCCCTGTGTCACCATACGGCTCACATTCAGGATACCGAGACTCCAGAAGAAATATCCAAGACACCGCAGATATTTTCCTGATGCATCCAAGACATCAGCTGCTGATTTTTTCACAAAGATCATCGACAGCGTGCGTCCTCCGAAGATCAGCACCAGCCCGATCAGCAGACCATATATCGTTGCAATCGCGACTCCCTGCCGCAATCCCTTCTTGATCCGTTCCGGCTGCCTTGCGCCCATATTCTGGCTGCAGAATACAGATGCCGAAGTGGCAATTGCATCAAACGGGCACATCGCAAACTGTTTGATTCTCATGCCCGCGGTAAATCCGGAAACACACACACTTCCCAGTCCGTTATTTGCCGACTGCATTACCATACTGCCAATTGCAGTGATGGAAAACTGCAGTCCGGTAGGAAGCCCCATCGCCAGAAGTTCTTTTACCGCCGTTATATTTACCATTCTGTTTTCTTTTGTCAGATGCAGTACATTCATCTTTCTTCCAATAAAAACAAGACACAGTATGCCACTGATCGCCTGTGCTGTAATTGTCGCAGCGGCAGCTCCCGCACATCCCCATTTCAGTACCACGATACAGAACAGATCAAGAAAGATATTCAATATCGCTGAAAATGCCAGAAAGAAAAAGGGTGTCCGGCTGTCTCCCAGAGAACGGAGAATACTGGATAAATAATTGTATAATAAGGTAAATGGAATTCCCAGAAAAATAATCAGCAGATAGTGATAGGCTCCACGGAAGATATCCTCGGGAACTGACAGCAGATGCAGGATCTGTGGACAGAATACAGAACAAAGAATCGTCACTGTCACACCGATTCCCCCAGTCAGTACCGCACCGTTAAATACATAATTTCTCATCGTATCCATCTTGTCTGCCCCAAAGTACTTGGCAACCGGTACACCGAATCCGGTACAGCATCCCATACAGAATCCAAGAACCAGAAACTGTACACTGCTGCTTGCTCCCACACTTGCCAGCGCTTTCGCCCCAAGAATCTGTCCTACGATCGCCGCATCTATAATATTATACGTCTGTTGCAATAAATTTCCGATTAAAAGGGGAAGTGCAAACTGAAGCATCAGTTTTAACGGGTTCCCCTTTGTCATAGATGTTGACATTGTTTCGCTTCCTTTCATATGAATCTGCTCTGTTATTATTTAGCGGATTCTGTTATTTTACATCACTGTTTTGCTATTCTACAGTTATCTCTATGTACCGCTTCTGCATCTTCCAGTTATATTTCTCTCTTTGTTCCTGTAACTTTCTATGCGTTTTGATACTTTTCGATATTCTTCCTGTTTTTATTTCCTTGGATAACGTAAACTCTTCGTAACTATTCAGTACCTTCACAGTTACGAGCAAAAATGCATTTAAAATCACCTTCGGTGATGGCATTTTTGCTTGTATGTCTCGGGATTTTGGCATATTTATGCCAAAACACCTCGCGGGATAATGGCTACTGAATAGTTAAACTCTTCAAATATACTTTCTGCTCCGGTGTGATTCGAAAGCTCTCCACCGCTTTCTGAATCGTCTTCTGATGCACCCAGCGATCCAGTTTCCGTTCTTCCAGATATGGAATCACCGTATCCCACTGCTTCGCAAGCGCTGTCGCAAAATACCAGGCAATCATCATGTTTACATAATATTCTTCCGACCGTACCCTTGCAACCAGATCGGCATATTCCGGTCTGTACGCGTCATCCAGATACAGCCTCATCAATATCCCGATTCCATACCGGATCGTGTAGGTGTCTGTGGAAGTCACCCACTCCCGAATCACCGGAAGTAATTCCTCCCGGTGTTTTTCGAAGCATTTCGGCGCCGGCAGATCGCACGTTGCCCAGTTATTTATATATGGAAGAAACTCCTTCACTTTCCGCAGACATTCCGGGTAATCTTTGATCTTTGTTACCAGCAGCATATGCAGATTGTTTTCTTCATAATAGCGATGTGGCAGTTCTTTTAAAAACGCCTCGGCTTCCTGGCTGTGATCTCTGGCAAATTCCCCGGCGAACTTCCGCAACACCGGCGTGCGGATTCCAATAATATCTTCTTTCGGAATTCCCGGAATCAGTCTGGCATGAAATTCCCGATATCCAGGATCCTGCAATGCAAATAACTGTTTTTGCAGTTCTGTTTTCATTTTCATATTTCCTCTCTTCTTCGTATTTTCTGCCGGTTCTTCCTTCATTCCGCTTTGTTTATTCCCAGGCATACATGATGACACTCCACGGTTTGCATGAAACGCTCTAGTTTCCTCGCCAATTTCTGCAAAACCTTTTTTTACAATTTCTTTCCCTTTTCTCTTTACGTTGTCCGTTGCTTCCTTTCCGGCTTATTTTTTATAGATTTTCGTATAGTTCCATATTAGACCATCCGTTTTGCTTTGTAAACTTTTTGACGATTTTTTTCTTTCATCACCTTTTCGGTTGATACCTCATATCCGACACCGTATATACCGTAATAAATGCCTTCGGATCTTCACGGTTCATGTAGTTCATCAGTTTCTGGTACTCGCCTTTATCTACAATCGTAATAATCTCGTTTCTTTTTTCCATATTATAGGCTCCGATCGACTCATAGATTGTCGCACCACTGTGCAGATCATGAATGATAAACTGGCGCAGTTCCTCTTCTTTTTTCGTAATGATACAAACTCTCCGCTTGATATTATGATCAAAAATAAAGTGATCCAACACCAACCCGTTAAAATATGTTCCAAGCACACTCAGTACCACTGTCTTTTTATCGTACACAAGTGCCGCCGACAGCGCCACACACATCCCGGACAACGACATCGCTTTTCCCAGATCCATGTGCAAATATTTGTTCATAATCTTCGCCACAATATCCAACCCGCCCGAAGATGCATTGCGATTAAATAATATACTCAGTCCCACACTGACTACCAGAATATAACACAGCACATCCAACTCCTGGCTGTTCGTCATCGAGCCAAAATCCGAAAAAATCCTCTCAAACACACCCAGAAACAGTGGAAGCATCACACTGGTATATACTGTTTTCACCCCAAACTCTCTCCCACAGGTGAAAAATCCGATAATCAGCAAGACCACATTCAAAATCATCGTAATCGCCGACAACGGTAGGGGAATAAAATTCGAAAGCACAATACCAAGACCTGATATGCTGCTTACGGAAGCATGGCTCGGTACAAGAAAGAAATAAACCGCCGCGGCAATAATGGCTACCGCAACCGTTAATATACTTGTCTCTTTGATGATACTTTTATAATCTGTTTTTAGATTCATCATTTCTAAGTTCTCCTGCTTATTTTTTCCAGTCTATTATAGTACAGATCTTCACGATAAGAAACAGAAAATTCCAGAACTTTTCCCCATACAGAAAAACCCCGGAAACCTTGCGGTTCCGGGGTATCTTACGTTTGGACACAATGTTATCTTGCGATAACCATATATATAATTTTATCTGCTAATCAGTGATTACTCGATGATAGAAGCAACACGTCCTGATCCTACAGTACGTCCACCTTCACGGATAGCGAAAGTCAGACCCTGTTCCATAGCGATCGGATGGATCAGTTCGATTGTCATTTCTACGTTATCACCAGGCATGCACATTTCTGTACCTTCTGGCAGGCTGATAACACCTGTTACG
>NZ_JALFPR010000044.1:0-15027 GCF_022785585.1 Oliverpabstia sp.
AGTCCTTAGAAGAACTTGACAGTGAGCGGCTCTCCGCGAACTGGCACCTTAGTTCTTCTTAGGACTTAGCTCAGATCGGCGTTGCCAGCGGTTGTCTGGCCTTATTGCGTAAGCGTGAACTTTCGTCCGTCCCGCCGGTAATCATTCATCCTGCCATCTGTTTGTTATATCTCTTCCCCACTGCCAATACCTTCCCCACACAACCACCTCCCCACCGCCAACCCCCAGAAAGTCCACACTTACCCGATAAGAACAGACAGCCTTTTGCTGGCGCCCTTAGCCGAGATGAGATCCAGTCCTTAGAAGAACTTGACAGTGAGCGGCTCTCCGCGAACTGGCACCTTAGTTCTTCTTAGGACTTAGCTCAGATCGGCGTTGCCAGCGGTTGTCTGTTCTTATCGGGTAAGTGCGGACTTTCGTCCGTCCCGCCAATAGTTATACCCAACAAAATCAAAATTGAACCACTGAACCAATGATTGATATCCAACGCAATAAAAAACGCCCCGCCGGAAAGCTTCCCCTCCCGACAGGGCATTAAACACATTCTATAGTTTACAGTGCCGGCACATCCGTCCTCCGCGGATCCAGTATCTGGCTCGCATCGAACAGATCACTCGTCCGGTTCACATCTCCGTGAACATCATTCCACAGCCGGTATCCATCCAGATTCCGTCTGCCCTGACGCACATAATTATCCCGGATCTGTAAGAAATATTGACTCGAATCCACATTACAATAAAAATGGAAGCCCTGACTGCTCAAATAATTAAACTTCTCATTATCTGTTGTATAATCATGCCAGTCCGCCAGATCCTGTCCATGTGCAAAAATAATGGTATCCGTTCCGCCAACCAACGGAGCTACATACTCCAGCCACTTCTGCGTATCCGTCTGGATCCGCTCCATGCTTGCATCCCCGATCCGGATATGGCCCCAGGTATGACTTGCGAATTCCCAGCCATCATCCTTGATCGCGTCTGCCACCTTCTTTGCCTCAGCACACTCGTCATCCCAGTTAAAATCCGGATGTGCATCCAGCCACGCCTGCTGATCAGCGGTCAGATTCTCATGCGTCTTATAAGCGATATCCGTACGATAACCCAGGATTCCATCATAACCGGTCAGTGCGATCATACCCTTTGCACCGTGATAAGATGCATCCGGATGCTCTGCAATAAACTGATCCAGAAGCGGAACACAGTCATAAGCGCCCGTTACGGTTGTTCCATCTGCCTGCACATACTCACAGGTAGGTTTTCCATTTTCATCCAGCACGATCTTCGAAGCAATACCTCTTCCATCGTAACTGTGATAATAACTCAGATCATCCAGCGACATCACGAATGCTTTTTTACCAGCCGGAAGCTTCAGTTCCGTATTTGGCGTAAAATGCACTGTACCATCCGCATCCGTTGTCTCGACCACCAGGTCTCTCAGGCGAACCAGCACATATCCGTTATCATACATTGCCTGCGTGATCTTATTAAACTCATCCACCGTAGTCATCCACTGCTTGAAACCGGCTGCAATACTGTCATCTCCCGCAAAACCACGATCCGGATCCACGATCAGAGAATGATAGAAAATATGAGTCACCTCATCCATGTTAACCGGAACACAGCTGTCCTTCGTTGCCTGATACTCAGCGATCTTTGCCGTGATCTCCGGGTCATCAGCTGCACCCTCCACGCCATTTAACGTCTCGATCGCACCATCATAATCATACGTAGCTGCCAGATACTCGGCCTGCTCCATCGCCGTCGTTTTTGCATCTGTTGCAGGTGCTGCCGTATCCTGTGCGTCAGAAGAAGCATCGTCTCCTGTTTCCGTATCATCCGTAGCATCTGCGCCATCCTGACTCTGCTCCGTATCCGGTTTCTGTGTACTTCCCTGCACCTGATCCTTTTTCAGAGTCTTCGCCAGAAAGAAAATACATACTGCCAGAACAACCAGTAAAAGGATCAGAACCACCGATTTCATCACCATGGATTTTTTCTTCTTCTTTTTCTTCAAAGCTTTCTTATCCATCTTCTCACTCATTTTTATTTATACTCCTTTCTTCTTTGTCTGGATGCCTCATACATCAGAATAGCTGCTGCCACCCCGGCATTCAGAGACTCCAGCTGCCCCTTCATCGGAATCCTGATCAGACAGTCTGCCTGACCGGCTGTTGCATCTGTCAGACCATTTCCCTCATTTCCAATCAAAAATGCGGTTCCTCCGACATACGATTGCTCATCATACCAGCCTTTTCCTTTCAGATGTGCCGCATAAGAACGAATCCCCTGCTTTTTGAACCATGCAAATACATCCTGAAGATCCGGTGCGATCACAAAAGGTACCCGGTAAACAGAACCCATAGTAGAACGGATTGTTTTGGGATTATAAATATCCACACAATTGGTGCTCATAAAGATACCGTCCACCCCGGCTCCCTCCGCTGTCCGGAAAATCGTCCCCATATTTCCCGGATCCTGAAGATCCTCAAGGACAAGAAACAACGGATGTTCCTTCTCACCCATCAGTTCCTCCATAGTATAATGATACTGTCGCACAACCGTGAGTACCCCCTGTGGTGTCAGTGTATCACTCATCTGTGCAAACACCGAATCTTTCACCACTTCGTAAGGAATCCCCTGTAAAAGAGCCTCATGCTCCGGATCCTCCAGAAAGTTTTCAGACACATATGTCTTCACCAGCCGATCCCTTGGAACCTCCCTGAACATCCGCAGACCTTCCACAATAAAAACATCCTGTTTTCTGCGCTCCCGGGCTTTCTTATTCAGCTGGATCATCTGTTTTACCTGCGCATTACTACTGCTTGTTATCATAGTATACCCATTCCTTTGTTTTCTATATAAGTTCCATGCAAGCACGGACTCTGACTCGTTGCCCGCGAGTCAAAACCGGTCCACCGGACCAATTATTGACATGCAATGCAAAAAGGCGGCATACCGACTCAGAAGGTATGCCGCCGTTATTCTCGCCTTATTATTTGGAATAGTTTGCAGACAGAGATTTTGCAACTTCGTACTGATATTCGGAAATACCTTTTTCCATAGCCAGTGCTTCATTGATATCAAAGTCCACATATTCGCCGTTTTTGTATCCAACGACACGTTTTGTTTTTCCTTCAGCCAGCAGATCTACTGCATAAGATCCCATCATAGAAGCATGTACACGGTCGATACATGTCGGATTACCACCACGCTGCATATGACCCAGAATCGTTGCACGGGTTTCAATACCGGTAGCTGCCTCAATACGTTTTGCCATGCTGCTGGAATGTCCGATACCCTCTGCATTGATGATAATGTGATGCTTTTTACCACGTTTTCTTCCTTCGATGATATTGTTGATCAGCTTCTGCTCGTCGTAATCATATTTTTCCGGAAGAAGAATATCTTCTGCACCGTTGGCAATACCACACCACAAAGCCAGATAACCTGCATTTCTTCCCATAACTTCGATGACACTGCAACGCTCATGAGAAGTAGAAGTATCACGTACTTTATCGATTGCTTCCATAGCAGTATTCACAGCGGTATCAAAACCGATGGTATACTCTGTACATGCGATATCCAGGTCGATGGTTCCCGGAATACCAACTGCGTTGATTCCCAGGTTTGCCAGCTTCTGCGCACCTGCAAAAGAACCGTCACCACCGATAACTACCAGACCGTCAATACCGTGTTTTTTGCAGATATCAGCTGCTTTTTTCTGTCCTTCTTCTGTTCTCATCTCTGCGCAACGTGCAGTATACAGGATAGTACCACCACGACCGATGATATCAGATACATCTTTTGCAGTCATATCAATAATTTCTTCATTCAGCAATCCGTCATATCCTTTCAGGATACCTTTCATCTTCAGTCCTTTGCTCAGTCCACGACGAACAACCGCACGGATTGCAGCATTCATTCCCGGAGCATCTCCTCCACTTGTCAATACGCCAATGGTCTTGAGTTCTTTTTCCATAATGTTCCCTCCACTAATATATCTAATCTAATACCGGATAACGCATCATCCGGCTCTATCGCCTTATCGTTTTATATTTTAATGCATATGAAGCTGTTTTTCAATACTCTTTTCCACAACTTTGACATTTTCCGCGCCGTATTTTTCCCGTAAAATACCAAGCAGATTATCCTCAATTTCCACGCTTCGCGAGGCCGGGAGATGTTTCATCTGTTTTTCTGCCCGCAGATACACCACCACATGATCGCTGCCGTCAGACTGGCGCAGGGTATCATAGAGTTCTGCTACCTCCTGCTCGTACTGTTTCCGGTCGGCAAACTGGATCCACAGTTCCCGCGGCACCTGATCGAAGGAGACGATTTTTTCGCAGATCAGCTTACTCGCCTTGTCATCCTCAGCCGACACATTTCCCATGATAAACACTTTGGAATCCGTCTCGATCAGTGCGGCATTTCTTTCATAATCTCTTGGAAATACAACTACTTCCACCGTTCCCACCAGATCTTCCAGTGTGATAAATGCCATAACTTTATTGTTTTTCGTATATTTGATCGTTTTTTCCGTGATCATGCCGCCGACGATCACTTTCGCTCCATCTCTCACCTTGGGCAGACCGCTCTCTTCCATCGGATAAAAGTCCGAGGTAGCTGCCGTGATATTCTTTTTCCAGACATCTGCATACTCTTCCAACGGATGGCCGCTGATATACACACCAAGCACCTCTTTTTCAAATGCCAGCTTGCTTTCTTTCGCGTACTCTCCCACATCCGGCAGGCGGATCTCAAAGCTCTTTTTATCCTCTTCTCCCATGATATCAAACAGACTCATCTGACCGGTCATCGAAGATTTTTTCTCCTGATTGACCGTATCCATCACCTGCACATAGATCATCATAAACTGCTTTCTCGTTCCGCCAAAGCTGTCAAAGGCTCCCGCTTTGATAAAGTTTTCAATGGTCCGCTTATTCACTTCTTTTCCGCTTAACCTCTGACAAAAGTCTTTGAGTGAGGAAAATAAACCGCCCCGCGCTCTCTCTTCCACGATCGCTTCCATCACCGGCTTTCCGATTCCTTTCACAGCCGCCATTCCATACCGGATGCTGCCGTCTTCTACAGAAAAGCTGCCGGTACTGCGGTTGATGTCCGGCGGCAGGATCCTGATTCCCATCTGCCGGCAGTTTAAGATATACTCGGATACCTTAGACGGATTATCGATACACGAGGTCATCAGCGCCGCCATAAACTCCACCGGATAATAATATTTTAACCAGGCAGTCTGATACGATACCACCGCATAAGCTGCAGCGTGTGACTTGTTAAATGCATACTTGGCAAAATCCGTCATTTCATCATAGATTTTATTTGCCACCTGCTCGCTGATTCCGTTTGCGATACAGCCTGGAACACCTTCCTCCTCATTGCCGTACACAAAGTTTTCCCTCTCTTTTGCCATGACCGCTGCTTTCTTCTTTGCCATGGCACGCCGTACCAGATCGCTTCGTCCCAGCGTATACCCGGCCAGATCACGCACAATCTGCATAACCTGCTCCTGATAAACGATACAACCATAGGTCGGTTCCAGAATCGGCTCTAACTGCGGACAGTCATAAGTAATCTGATCCGGTGCATTTTTTCCTTTGATATACTGAGGGATAAAATCCATCGGACCCGGACGGTACAGGGAGATTCCGGCAATGATATCTTCCAGGCTCTTCGGTTTCAGCTCCTTCATAAAGTTTTTCATACCGGTACTTTCCAGCTGGAACACACCCTCACACTTTCCGCTTCCGATCATTCCGAGTACCGCCTGGTCGTTATAATCAATCTTCGACAGATCCAGTTCGATTCCTTCGCTTTTCTGCGCCAGTTTTACCGCATTCTGGATCACGGTCAGCGTGCGCAATCCAAGAAAATCCATTTTCAGAAGTCCCAGTTCTTCCAGCGTCGTCATCGTAAACTGCGTTGTGATCGAACCGTCTGAGGCACGGGAAAGCGGCACATATTCATCCACTGCTTTCTGACTGATCACCACGCCGGCGGCATGCATCGACGTATGCCGCGGCAGACCCTCCAGGCGTTTGGACATATCGATCAGATAATGGATCTGCTCATCACCCTCGTACTGATTGCGAAGTTCCGGATTCATTTTCAGTGCTTTGTCAATCGTGATATTTAACTCATTCGGGATCATCTTTGCGATAGTATCCACCTGCGCATACGGAAAGTCCAGCACTCTTCCCACATCGCGGATCACGCCGCGAGCCGCCATCGTACCAAAAGTAACAATCTGCACCACACGGTCCTTTCCGTATTTTCTCACCACATAATCAATAACTTCCTGTCTCCGTTCGAAACAGAAGTCGATATCGATATCAGGCATGGATACTCGTTCCGGGTTCAGAAAACGTTCAAACAGCAGCTGATACCGGATCGGATCCAGCTGTGTGATCCCCAGAGAATAAGAAACGATACTTCCTGCCGCAGAACCACGTCCAGGTCCTACCATGATATCATTATCTCTCGCATATTTGATAAAATCCCATACGATCAGGAAGTAATCCACATATCCCATGGTTTTAATTGTATTTAATTCATAGGTCAGACGTTCTTTCAGTTCTTCCGTCACCGGGTGATATTTCTCCTCCAGCCCCTCCCAGCAAAGTTTATTCAGATATTCCCAGGAAGTATAGCCGTCCGGGACATCATATTTCGGCAGCTTGGTCACGCCAAATTCGATCTCCACATGACACCGGTCACCGATCTTTTTTGTATTTTCCAGAGCCTGCGGCGCATATGGAAACAGTGCCGCCATCTCTTTTTCTGATTTGACGTAGTACTGACCACCTTCATAGCGCATACGGTCCTCGTCCTGCACTTTTTTTCCGGTCTGGATACAAAGAAGGATATCGTGGGAGCCTGCATCTTCCGCATAGGTATAATGTACATCATTCGTACATACCAGTTCGATCCCTGTCTCACTGCTCATACGCACCAGCTGCTGGTTGACTATCTCCTGCTCCCGGATTCCATGATTCTGTAATTCCAGGAAGAAATTATTCTTTCCGAAAATCTCCCGATAACGCAGTGCCGCTCTTTTTCCTTCCTCATACAGACCTCGGGTCAGGAATCTGGGAATCTCACCGGCGAGGCAGGCACTTAACGCGATAATCCCCTCATGATATTTTTCCAGAACTTCCAGATCCACTCGCGGCTTATAGTAATACCCTTCCACAAAACCTGCAGAAACAATCTTCATCAGATTACTGTATCCCTGATTATTCTCCGCCAGCAGCACCAGATGATAATACCGATCTTCTCCGTGCTGCATCTCTTTATCAAAACGGGAACCGGGCGCCACGTAGACCTCACATCCGAGGATCGGGTTGATTCCGGCTTCCTTTGCCGCCCGATAAAAATCAATACAGCCATACATCACACCGTGATCTGTGATCGCCGCACTGTCCATCCCCAGTTCTTTCACCCGGGCTACATATTCTTTGATCTTATTGGAACCGTCCAGCAAGCTGTATTCCGTATGCACATGCAAATGTGTAAATCCCATCGGTTTTCCTCCTATATCCTGTACCAAATAAAACGCAAAAGTCTGGCCGGTACTACGCCGTCCAGACTTTTCTGCATTTACTCTTTTCCTGTTTTTCGTGCCAGTACATTCAGCCAGAGCTTATCCGACTTTTCTGACCGCACATCCTGTGTGGTCCATATATCAACCACTTCCAGTTCCGGATATTCTTCCATCAGACTCTGCAGTTCCCTTCTGTTGTAGTCATGGAAATAACGTCCATGATAGATTCCATCCCGGTCGCCTCTATGTACGGAAAAATAAAGTACACCGTTTTCCTTCAGCGCCTGTACAAGTTTCTTCATAACCTTGCGCATCTCATCTTCCGTCAGATGAATCAGTGAGGCACACGCCCAGATCCCATCAAAGACATCATCGAATTCCATCTCGTCATAAGTCATCTGCAATACTTCTTTGTCTGTGTTTACCTCTGCAAGTTTACACATCTCTTCTGAGCCATCCATCGGTGTTACATAAAATCCATATTCTTCCAATAACAGGGTGTCCCTTCCGGAACCGCATCCCAGATCCAATACTTCTGCATTCTCCGACTCCTCGGACAGGAGTTCCACAAACGGCTTCATAACCTCTTCCATGCTCGCATCTACTGTTTCTTCATAATAGGGCACCGCATACCGGTTATAATAGTCTATCGAGTCCAACGATAATCCTCCTTTTATTACTCAGACAGTTGTTTTCTTTTCCAACTGCATACTATCTTTTTACTGTCAACAGTCATACCTTACATCTTCCCGCTTCTTCCACAGGATCCTGACTGCAAAGTGTTACCAAAATATACTGTATAGTATAGCAACTGCCGCCTAAAAAATCAAGTAAATACGTTTATCCTGGATCTTGATTTTCTTCTCTTTCAACAAATGACCGACCGCACGTTTAAATGCCGCTTTGCTCAGTCCGAATTCCCGCTTGATCACCTCCGGTGACACTTTGTCATCAAACGGCAGCACACCTGCATACTCACCAATTACCTTTAACACCAGTTCGGAATCTTCATTCATCTGCTGGTATGCTTTTTTTCTCGGAGAAAGATTCAGTTTGCCGTCTTCTCTTACATTTGTCACACGGCAGCTTACCTTCTCACCCGGACGGTACTGTCCCTGCGCCTCTGTCTTCGGGATCAGACCGGAATACTGATCATCAACTGCCACAAAAACTCCGAAATTGTCGCTGATCTCATAGATTCTTCCCTCTACCTGGTCTTCTACCACATACGGAGACTGCGTTTTCAGGTACGGATATACTTTCATGGTCGCGCAGAGCCGGTCACTCTTGTCGATATACAAGGCAACCAGCACTTCCTGATCCTTTTTCACCTTTACGGTCTGCTCTTTATATGGAAGCAACAGATCTTTTTCCAGACCCCAGTCCAGAAATGCTCCGATTTTCCCAACTTCCGCAACTTTTACCACTGCTGTCTGATGAAGCTCCAGAGCCGGTACTCTTGTCGTCGCGATCAGGCGGTCTGCGGAATCCCGATAGATAAATACTTCCAGTTCATCGCCTACTTTTGTCTCCGCCGGTACCTGTTTTGCCGGCAGAAGAACCCTCTCCTGTTCCTTCGCATCTGCCTTTTCTCCAAGATAGACACCGAATTCCACTTTTTTTACTACCTGTAATTTCTGTCTTCTTCCTAATTCAATCATGCTCGTTCCTCCGTAACTGTGTTCACGCAGACTCCTGCGTGTGTATTTGTGTAATCTCAGACTGTCTTGCATTCGTCAGCCATTCATCTGATATCTGTTGTTTCCTGCATATTTCACGAAATGGCAGTCTTTTCATTCTGTCATTGCTTATTTCTGCTTCATTATAATATATTTTGCAGACTTCTCCCAGTAATTTCTTCATTTCCTGGTAATTTCTTTATATATCTCTCTACTTTTCACTTCGTATGTTCAGGAAAATTCCACCACCGCATATGGCTCTTTCTCTTCATTACATAAAGCAACCACATAGCTGTCCTCTGTTTTCGAAACCATTGGGAAAATCTGATCTCCAAGCACTGCCTGTCTCTTATATTCTGCCCGCAGTCTCTGCACTTGAAAATCAGCCGGGATGTATTCCTGCGACAATCGGATATACTGTGCATTGTTTACATGATGATTGGAGTCCAGATGATACTGGCGGACGGTAAAGCCTCCCATCTCCTGCCGCTCCTCCGGAATCCGGATTCTTCTTCCCAACGATTTCATATCCAGTTTCTCCTCCACCGGATATGCTGCCCGTTCTTCCTCTGATGCCTTTACCGGATGTCCGGTTTTCACATCGATATATGCCCAGCTTGAGTCCGCACAAGCCAGGACTTCCCCATCCAGTGTTTCCATCAGGAAATTACGCTCTCCGACAAATCCCCGGAATCCATGCGGCCAGGTGGAGATCCGTATGCTTTCCCCAAGGTCAGCTGCTCTCCTGAATTCGATCTGCCAGCCGGTCAGCACCCAGGCTCTTCCCAATTCTTCCTGCACGGCCGTACCTCTTCCTACCGACTCCGAATGAAATACACTACAGTCCTGAAAATAATTCAGCACACTGTAAAGTGTCATCCTGGTATCCTCGCCAACTTCACTGTAACGGACTTTACTTTCAAATGCATACATCGTGACCCTTCCTCCTGTAATCTTTCGTTTCTCTTCCTGCCGATCCGGGATTCTTCCCGGCGCATCCTCGCGGAGCGTTTTTTTGCCGGAGAGCACTTTTCTGTAAAGCAAGAAAAAAGCCTTGGATCACTATCCAAGGCTTAGAGCTGGGCTACAAGGATTCGAACCTTGAAATGACGGAGTCAGAGTCCGTTGCCTTACCATTTGGCGATAGCCCATTGTCTTTTGTGCTTTGCTTTTTATCTGTATCGCTCAGCGACAAGATGTATTATATAGCACCTCTCAGAAAAATGCAAGTGTTTTTTTAAATTTTTTTTAAAAATTTTTTTAACCTGTTTTCAGGGCGTTTTTTCGTATTTTCATCTCCACATTTTTCAGACGTATTCCCATTCCATTTCCCTCCCACAGGTTTACTTTATTTTTTCAAAATGGTATACTATACAAAATTGATAACTGTTCTGTATCTTCTATTATAAGTACAAAGAGCGCCTGTAACATCTGCCCCGTACACCGGATGTATATACTGACACCGAACAGTTACAGAAGTTGCCGAGTCTGATCGGACAACAATAACGATATGGAGGTACGCCATGAGAGCGCTGGATTTAACCTTATTAACTGATTTATATGAATTAACCATGATGCAGGGCTACTTTAAAAACCCTACCGATCAGGTTGTTGTATTTGATGCTTTCTACAGACAGAACCCGTGTGACGGCGGTTATGCCATCGCAGCCGGCCTGGAACAGGTCATCGAATATATCCGTGATCTGCACTTTTCTCCGGACGATGTGGAATATCTGCGGGGGCTGAATCTGTTCGATGATGATTTTCTGGAATATCTGAGAGGATTTCACTTTACCGGTGATATTTATGCCATCCCGGAAGGAACCGTTGTATTCCCGAGAGAACCGCTCTTAAAAGTAGTTGCTCCTGTCATGGAGGCACAGCTGGTGGAAACTGCAATCTTAAATATCATCAACCATCAGAGTCTGATCGCCACCAAAGCCTCCCGCGTGGTTTACGCTGCAAAGGGCGACGGTATCATGGAATTCGGTCTTCGCCGTGCCCAGGGCCCGGATGCCGGTATCTACGGTGCAAGAGCTGCTGTGATCGGCGGCTGCGTGGGAACTTCCAACGTGCTGACCGGAAAGATGTTCGGTGTCCCGGTCAAAGGTACACACGCACACAGCTGGATCATGAGCTTTCCGGATGAATATACCGCGTTCAAAACCTATGCAAATCTGTATCCGAATGCCTGCCTGCTTCTGGTAGATACCTATGACGTTCTGGACTCCGGTGTGCCAAACGCCATCCGTGTCTTCAAAGAAATGAAAGAAAAAGACCCTAACTTCCATGGATACGGTATCCGTATCGACAGCGGTGACCTGGCTTATCTGTCAAAGAAAGCTTACGAGATGCTGGAAGCTGCAGGATTCGGCGATGCGATCATCTCCGCTTCCAGTGACCTGGATGAATACCTGATCGACAGCCTGAAAGCCCAGGGCGCCACAATCAATTCCTGGGGTGTCGGCACGAACCTGATCACCTCCAAAGACTGTCCGGCATTCGGCGGTGTCTACAAACTGGCAGCCATCAAAGATAAGGACGATGAAGATTTCGTACCGAAGATCAAACTTTCTGAAAACACAGAAAAAATCACAAACCCGGGAAATAAAACCATTTACCGTATCTATGACAAAGCAACCGGCAAGATCCGTGCCGATCTGATCTGTATGGTTAACGAAACCTTTGATGAGAGTAAAGATATGATCATCTTTGATCCGATTGAAACCTGGAAAAAAACCAAGATCAAAGGCGGAACTTACACCCTGCGTGAACTTCTCGTTCCGGTATTCCAGAAAGGTCTGTGTGTCTACACTTCTCCTTCTGTTATGGAGATGCAGGCAATCTGCAAAAAAGAGCAGGAAACCCTGTGGCCGGAGACACGCCGTCTTGTAAATCCACAGAAAGTATATGTGGATCTGTCCGACAAGCTGTATAAAGTAAAATCCCAGCTGCTGGAAGAGATGAGTATGAAAGCACTGGATCTGCAGTAAACAACTCCTGTATAGCCAACGCCCCCACCTGTACAGTGGGGGCGTTAATTACTGCGTGAAAACCACATCAAAGACCGTTCCGCCGGACGAGCCGGACTGAACGGTGATACTGCCGTCATGTACACGCACGATCTCACGAACCAGAGCCAGTCCCAGGCCTACCCCTCCAAGCTCCCGACTTCTGGATTTGTCTACACGAAAGAATGGTTCAAACACCCGTTCCTTCAGTTCATCCGGAATTCCGCTTCCGGTATCTTCTACGGACAGACAGATATTTTTTTCCTTCCGATATGCGGTTACAGTAACCTGCCTGTTGTCATTCTATATAATATAAACCTATCGATTTGCATTTTCTATATCAGAGCAGCCAATCTACCAGCATGACACCTTCTGTTTACTTCATCTAGCAAATCTCTTTCATCACTTCACCGTAAGCACCCCAACCGTCCCCTTAAACGAAGCATCAAACACATACTGTGGAATCTTCTCCGTCAATTGGTCATCATACGCAAAATGCAGATGCGCGCCTATCACAGCAACCACCGGGCTGTCTTCTGCAAATACCATGTTCAGAAATTGTTGTGTCACTTCATCCGGGCTATAGAAGCAATCTGTTCCCCACAAAAGTGCCCGATCCTGCCATACAGCCTTCGAAGCATCGCTAAGACCATCATTTACTTGCGATTTCAGCGGAACATGCATTGTTAAAATAATTGGTTTATCTTCTGCCCACAATTCTTTTAATCTTTCCAATCCCTCTTCTGATAATTGGCTGGTGTTATTGTTAATTCCCACAACCAGGAACTCATCAAAATCCTGAACCATTATCTCTTCCATATCCCAGGATTCTTTCTCTTTCTGCTGCACATCCTCGTCTGTATATGTATCACTATACCAGATTCCCAAATCATGATCTGCACGATTATACATAACCGGAGCTTTAATCCTTTTTAAATCTGTCATCAGGCAGTTCAAATTAGCTTCTGAGAAGAAATCGATCATATCACCATTCAAGATTACACCGTCTGGATTTTCCGCATTGATTGCATCTACTATTTCCGGCCACGTTTCCTGCGAAGTTTTTCCGGCAGAATTTGAAAACATTGTAACACGTTGCTTGATTTCTTCACTTTTTTCTGATATATAATCGCCATCGGGAACTATAATATGTTGATCGTTTACTACGATTAATTTGTATTGACTTTTCAGACCTGGAATTTCAATTACCTTTTCGGATTTATCCGGCAAAACATCTCTTTCCGTCTCTTCTATTTCTACTGGCGATTTTTCATTATTTACCTCATTCGGTATAACTTTTTCCGTCTGCGAGCCACATGCACACAACATTTCTAACATCAAACCCACAGACATCAGACCTACCAATACTTTTCTCATTTTCCCTCCATTTTCGCACTTGTCAAAATATCCTTTATCAAAATTTTCTATTTCACCACATATATTTCTCAATAAACCATTATACATCCCATTCCTATTCTGTACTATCTGAGAAATTTTGAATTACTCTTCATGATTCAAAAACTTCTCCACATTATACCGCGGACGTTCCTTACTTTCTATATATGTTTTCCCTACATATTGTCCGACAACTCCGATAAATAACAGCTGCACTCCACCCAAAAACCAAATGGAAATCATCAGTGAAGACCATCCCGGGCTGACATGTCCCATAAAATATGATACCAGCGTGTAAATAAATGCAATCACTGAGCAGGCAACAATTACACCTCCAAAAGCCATATGAATAATCCGGGGTAAAATCCATCACTTGTCCGGTGCTTGGAAATCACCATTACGTTTTGCAGGAAATCACGATTCCGTCAAAAAGGAAATCATTTTATTACTAAATCCTTATAATGAAGATATGCACCCTATGGTGTAAATTCATTACAAGGAGGTCACGATTATGACCAAATATCGAGAAATCATCCGTCTTACTGGATTGGGCTTCTCTCAACGTAACATCATGGCAAGCTGTGGTGTTGCTCAGAAAACTGTAGTCAAGGTTCAAAAACGTGCCAGAGAATTAAATCTTTCTTGGCCTCTTGATGAATCTATGACGGATACTGAACTTCAAAGACTTATGTTTGCTAAGGAAAGTTTGGTATCGAAAAACAAACGCATGCCTGACTACGACTACATCCACAAAGAATTGCTCCGCAACGGAGTCAGTAAAAAGCTTCTGTGGACGGAATACATGGAGGACTGCCGTGCTAACGGCGATGAACCGCTTATGTATTCACAATTCTGCTATCACATCCAACAGGATGAACAGAAACGACGCGCTACCATGCACATCAATCGCAAACCCGGTGAGCAGGTTGAAGTTGACTGGGCAGGGGATCCTGCAACAATCATCGACCCGGATACCGGTGAAATCTTAAAGGCTTACATATTCGTTGGCGTAATGACTTACAGCCAGTATGCATATGTAGAAGCATTTCTGGATATGAAGCAGAAATCATGGATCACTGCACATATCCATATGTATGAGTTTTTTGGCGGTGTCGCCAGAATTCTCGTACCGGATAACTGCAAGACTGCAGTTGTCCACAATGGTGGTTGGAAAGACCAGCAGATTAATGAAACTTATCATGAAATGGCTGAACACTATGGCACAGCTATCATCCCAGCCCGTGTCAGGACACCAAAGGATAAGCCGAATGCTGAAGGAACGGTAGGAAATATCTCTACCTGGATAACAGCAGCACTTCGGAATGAACAGTTTTTTTCTCTTGCCGAATTAAATTGTGCAATCAGAGAAAAGCTTGAATTAT
>NZ_JALFPR010000108.1:0-4666 GCF_022785585.1 Oliverpabstia sp.
GTTTTTATCGTTTAAATGCATTTTGGCTCGTAACTGTGAAGGTACTGAACAGTTACAAATAATAAAAGAATGGATTCCGAAAAGTAAGATATAGGAAAAATATATAAAAAAGAAAAGAATAATTAGCAAAATCAGACAAAATACAAAGAATAGATAAAAAAGAAGGTAAGTTGTCTGGACGATTTTGTACATGTGTCATATTATATTTATAAGTTCAAAAATGGAGGAACCTGAGAAGGACATTAACATTGTATAATATGTTCCCATATATCATCTCTCTGCTGGTTCTTGTATTTGTATCTAAGAACTCCAGAGCACCGAAAGCGGAAGGTATTCCGTATGATAAGGGACAGAGATAAAGAAAGGTGGAAATATCGTGAAAAATTATTCAGAAGATCCAAGCAGACAGTATCATATCCAGGTGGCGAAAGGAGAAGTGGGACGTTACGTACTGATGCCCGGTGATCCGAAACGTTGTGCGAAAATCGCAAAATATTTTGACGATCCGGTGCTGATTGCAGATAACAGAGAGTATGTTACTTATACCGGAACACTGGACGGAGTAAAGGTAAGTGTTACTTCCACAGGTATCGGCGGACCCTCCGCATCCATCGCCATGGAAGAACTGTATCGCTGCGGAGCAGACACATTTTTAAGAATCGGAACCTGCGGAGGTATGCAGACAGAAGTAAAGAGTGGTGATGTGGTTATTGCAACAGGAGCCATTCGTATGGAAGGAACATCCAAAGAATATGCGCCAATCGAATATCCGGCAGTAGCAGATCTGGATGTAACCAACGCACTGGTTGCAGCTGCAAAAGCAAAAGATTATACCTACCATATCGGTGTGGTACAGTGTAAGGACGCGTTTTACGGACAGCATGAACCGGAAAAAATGCCGGTAGGATATGAGCTGATCAACAAATGGAACGCATGGAAAATGATGGGTTGTCTTGCCTCTGAGATGGAATCCGCAGCACTTTTCATCGTTGCAGGAAAATTAAGAGTAAGAGCCGGTTCCTGCTTCCTGGTAGTTGCCAATCAGGAGAGAGAGAGCCTGGGCCTGGAGAATCCGGTGGTACATGATACCGATATGGCAATTCAGGTGGCAGTGGAAGCCATCCGTAATCTGATCAAAGCAGACCAGGCAGAAAAATAATGATATAAGAAATGGAGATAAAAAATGGATATCAAAGAAATATTAAAACACGTAGACCATACACTGCTTCTTCAGGGATCCACCTGGGAAGAAATCAAGCAGATCTGTGACGATGCCATGAAATATGAGACTGCATCTGTATGTATTGCTCCAAGCTATGTAAAAGAGGCAGCCGAATACATGAACGGAAGAATACCGGTATGTACCGTTATCGGTTTTCCGAATGGTTACATGACAACTGCAGCAAAAGAATTCGAGACCAAAGATGCCCTGGCAAACGGCGCTTCTGAGATTGATATGGTTATCAATATCGGATGGTTAAAAGACAAAAAATATGACTTGATTGAAAATGAAATCAAAATCTTAAAGGCAGCATGTGGAGATAAAATCCTGAAAGTGATCATCGAAACCTGTTTCCTTACGGATGAAGAAAAAATCAAAATGTGCGAGATCGTTACCAGCGCAGGAGCAGATTATATCAAAACATCCACCGGTTTTGGCGGAGCAGGTGCTACTTTTGCAGATATTGAACTGTTTGCAAAACACATCGGACCGAATGTAAAGATGAAAGCAGCAGGCGGAATTTCTTCTATCGACGATGCAGAAAAATTCCTGGCACTGGGAGCAGACCGTCTGGGAACCAGCCGAATTGTTAAAATTGTGAAAAATGAGGAAGCAACTGGTTATTAAAAGAACGAGAGGTGTATAATATGGAAAAAGCAATGATTGAAAAGTTGATCGACACAGCAATCAAACAGTTGGATTTTTCCTATACTCCCTATTCCGGCTTTAAGGTGGGCGCAGCACTGCTGACAAAGAAGGGAGAAATATACACAGGCTGCAATATTGAAAATGCATCCTATACGCCTACAAACTGTGCAGAGCGGACAGCTATTTTCAAAGCAGTCAGTGAAGGAGTCAGGGATTTTCAGGCCATCTGTATTGTAGGCGGTAAGGATGGAGTACTGACAGAATATGTGGCCCCCTGTGGTGTGTGCCGTCAGGTTATGATGGAATTTTGCGATCCGGAAACCTTTCAGATCATTCTGGCAGTAGATAAAGAAAAATATGATATTTTTACACTAAATGAACTGCTTCCGCTGGGATTTGGGCCATCCAATCTTTTATAGAGCGGCAGTAGTGAACGTGGAATGGAGTGGTGAGAAGTTATGACACAGGAAGAACTGCTAAGATTGCCGAAGGTGGAACTGCATTGTCACCTGGATGGATCTCTCAGTCAGGAATTTATCGAAAAAAGGCTGGGAAGATCTGTAAAAAAAGAAGAATTGAGCGTATCGGATGACTGTACAAGCCTTGCAGAATATCTGGAAAAGTTTGATATGCCATGCCAGTGTCTTAAAGATGAAGAAGGTCTGGAAGAGGCCGGATATGATGTATTGAAAAGCATGAGCAGAGAACATGTATGCTATGCAGAGATCCGCTTTGCACCACTTTTTTCTGAAACAGAATCCATGAGCTGCAAAAAGGCAATGGAAGCACTGATCAAAGGGCTGGAGAGAGGAAAACAGGACTTCGCTATTGAGTACGGAGTAATCGCCTGTGCCATGCGTCATATCGGCGAGGAAGAAAACTGGCGGATGATCCGGGCTGCAAGAGAACTTCTTGGATCCGGTGTCTGCGGAGCAGACCTGGCTGGGGCAGAGGCTTCTTATCCCATGTCACAGTTCATGAATCTGTTTGGAAATACAAGAAAGATTGGTATGCCCTTTACGATTCATGCCGGCGAGTGCGGAAGTGTGGATAATATCACAGATGCAGTGAATGTTGGTGCAAAGAGAATCGGACATGGGATTGCCATGAGAGGTCATGAGGATGTGATCCGGGAACTGGCAGAAAAAAAGATCGGAATTGAGATGTGTCCAATCAGCAATCTGCAGACTAAGGCGGTATCCGGTCCGGAATTCTATCCGATCAGGGAATTCCTGGATCATGGTGTACGGGTTACTGTGAATACAGATAACCGGACCGTCAGCAACACGACCTTGACAAAGGAACTGGAATTTATTCAAAAAACATACGGAGTCCGGGATGAGGAGGTCCTGCTTCTGATGAGGAATGCAGTAGATGCGGCTTTTGCGAGTGACACTGTCAAAGAAAAGCTGTACCGGAAGTTGGCAGAAAAATAATAATAGAAAGAGGTAGACGAAGATGAAAAAGTACAACAGAATTTTTGTGATTGTCCTGGATTCTTTGGGTATCGGAGCTATGCCGGATTCTGAAAAGTTCGGAGATGTAGGGGTAGATACTTTTGGACATATCCTGGATCAGATGGGAACCCTGGAGATCCCCAACCTGAAGAAGCTGGGAATGCTGAATCTCCACTGTGGAGGAAACATGGAAAAAGCTGCAGAACCTATGGGACGTTATGCTCGTCTCGGAGAGGCAAGCAATGGAAAAGATACCATGACCGGACACTGGGAGATGATGGGAATCAAGACGGAAAAACCATTTATCACCTTTACGGAACATGGTTTTCCGCCGGAACTCATCGCAGAACTGGAAAAGCGCTGCGGTAAGAGAGTTATCGGCAATAAGAGCGCCAGCGGAACAGAGATCATCGAAGAGCTGGGCGAGGAAGAAATCAATACTGGTGCAATGATCGTGTACACTTCTGCAGATTCAGTACTTCAGATCTGTGGAAATGAAGAAACTTTTGACCTGCAAAACCCCTATCGTTGCTGTGAGATAGCAAGAGAAATCACACTGAAAGACGAATGGAGAGTGGGACGGGTTATTGCAAGACCCTATGTAGGAAAGAAAAAAGGTGAGTTTAAACGAACCAGCAATCGACATGATTATGCACTGAAACCAACAGGTCCTACAGTATTAAATGCTATGAAGGACAAAGGCCTGGATGTGATCGGTGTAGGTAAGATCAATGATATCTTCTGCGGAGAAGGAATCACGGAAACCTATCATTCTACCAGCTCAGTCAACGGAATGGAACAGACCATCGAAATCAGTAAGAAGGATTTTCATGGCTTGTGCTTTGTCAATCTGGTTGACTTTGATGCACTCTGGGGCCACAGAAGAAATACAGAAGGTTATGGCCATGAGATTGAAAAATTCGACAAAAATCTCGGGGTACTGCTGGAACAGCTGAAAGAAGATGATCTTCTGATCCTTACAGCGGATCACGGAAATGATCCCACCTATACAGGATCAGACCATACGAGAGAATATGTTCCTTTTATTGCCTATTCGGAACAGATGGAAAACGGAGGAGAACTGGAAGGCGAGAACACATTTGCTGTCATTGGTGCTTCTATCGCAGAAAACTTTGATGTGGATATGCCAGAAGGAACGATCGGACATTCCATTCTGGAAAAAATAGTATAAAAATATGTAACTATTCAGTAGCCACTGTCCCGCGAGGTGTTTTGACATGAATATGTCAAAATCCCGAGACATACAAGCCAAAATGCCATCACCGAAGGTGATTTACGCGAGCAACGAGTCAAAGTCCGTGCTTGCACGGAACCTTGA
>NZ_JALFPR010000109.1:0-12575 GCF_022785585.1 Oliverpabstia sp.
ACCATTACAATATGCTGCCAGACTAAATCTTTTTCCACCTACCTTTGCAGAAACAACACCAGTAGCATAAACAGTAGCCTGTGCAACGTTGTTGCCTTCGATTCCCCATCGATCTACCTTGTTGCTCCAATATCCATCCAAGGTGTACTGCACTTCAGACAATGCCTTGATACTATCAGCCCCTAAGATTTTTCCAACCTTCGGTGTTAATTTTCCTATGGTAACAACCAGTGTTGGATTTTTTGAATCCGCATTATCTAATGTGGATGTAATATTTTCAAGCGTATACATTCCGGAATTGTCGCTAATGCTACCTTCTTTTATCTTATAGGTTTTGTCAGCAGCATATTCCATCGCTGTAGTTGTGGACGATTCTGGTTCCACAGTACAAGATACGTCATTTTCACCATTTGACAGAGTGAAACTTACATTTCCTAAATCTACCCCACCAATAGTTCCGGCACCTGCTCCCAAAACAACTTTGACTTGCAGGTATTTCTTCTCTACCGGTGTCTCTGTAGCTGGCGGTGCAGATGGTGTAGTCGGTCCTTCCGGTTCGCCGGATGGTGCTACCGTGCCTCCTTCACCGCTTTCCCCAGGTGTTCCTGTTTCTGTTGTACCCGGAGTGATTTCTCCACTGCCGCTTCGCTCTTCTGCAAGAGGTGCGATCGTTTCTCCTGCTTCCGTGGCCATAACGGTGTATGGACTGGAGGTTACGCAGGTTGACAATGCGAAGACAACGGCCATGGCGAACGCCAGGATTCTCTTTGTTTTTTGTTTCATGTCCTCAGACTCCTTCCTTCAGCTGAGTATTTTTCTCGGCTGATTCCTCTTTTACCTTTCGGTATCTTATAACTTTTCTTTTATGTAAAAACTTGTATACCCTTCCGTTCAGGACGAAGTGTCCGTAGAAGGATACCATGGTTATCCACATACAAACTAACATGACGGGATCCGGTATGGGGAACACGTAGGTTCCGAGTATGATCACCAGCAATCCCGGGATGAATGCGATATCTGCAATCAATCCCTCTTTGGTGGATCCGGGTGCAAGTGCACCGATACGCTCCACCGAGCGGTAATTTTGATAGCTTTTCAGATTTCTTATCTTCTGACAGCTGAGGATGTAGAGGAAAATGCCCCACAACAATCCTACCCAGAAGATACCCCCGGCAAGTACTGCTATTGCCGGGTGTTTTTCTCTGTCAGCTATCGGAAGAAATGCGACCACTGTAGATGATATAAGGAAGAAAATCATCGACAGATCATTAAATATCCTTGCTGTTTTTCTCTTATTCATCAGATCACCTTCTCCGTATGTATCAGGATGATACTTCTTTCTATCTCAAAGGTACTGTTGGAATGCTGCAGCATGTTCGGATCCAGAACCATGGTTCCTTCCTGTTCCGGTGTAGATACATGCTGTCTTTCCTGTACCGGGTTGGCGATCATGGACGGATCCAGGATATCCGTGGCTGCCATACCGCCTTCCTGAAGCATGGCTTCTGTCAGAATATCAGTAGCCTGTGCATCCTCTCTCATAGACGGAGCTAATGCACCGGTGGCTTCCGAACCTGTCATCATGGACGGATCTAACACATCCGTAGCCTCGGATCCTGTCATCATGGATGGATCCAGTACATCTGTGGCTTCCGAACCTGCCATCATGGACGGATCTAATACGTCCGTAGCCTCGGACCCTGTCATCATAGATGGTTCTAATACATCTGTGGCTTCCGAGCCGTTGGCTGCAGGTTCCTGCATCATGCCATTGGCTTCGGAACTATTTGCCATATTCAGATTCATCTGACCGGTTGGTTCGCCAAATTCCTGGCTCATCCGGCCGCTGAGATCATCGGTAAGATTGTCTGTATAGTGACGTCTCTGTACCAGCTGTCCGGTTCCTTTTTTCTTGTTTTTGGACTTTTTATCCATAGAAACGATACGTCCGGAGTCGCTGCTGTTGGCTGCCATCTCTTCCATGGCTTTCTGAGCACTCTTTCCCCGGTATTCATTAAACACCTGCGGGATATGCAGATAGAAGAAAAGGAATATCGCCAGTGCAAGGAACAGCAATGCAGCAATCCCAAATCCCAGCTGCAGATTGCTCAGAAGCTGGATCTGCTGTTCAATATTTTGTGTCTGCCCCATTACTGATCACCTCCGCTCTTCACGGCATCAGAATTCTGTGCATACAGAGATTCTACCAGTTTCTTTGTATTATCCACGGTTGTTATCGTATTATCACGGATACGCTGTGCCGTCTGGTTGGAACCGGTATCAGCACCGGAGACTCTTGTCTCGATGGCTGCCAGGGCGCCCTGGAAGGTCGTCTTGTCCACACCGGCATCTGATACGAACTGTTTTGCATTTTCATACAGCTGATAAGATACATCGTTCAACAGTCGAAGCTGTGTCAGACGTTCCCGGCTTTCTGTACTGATGGTTTCCGGAAGTCCGCCTACCAGACCGTTTAATTCTACCCAGAAATCCGAGTAGGAATATTTGATCTCACCGGTTACGGTATCTTCCTGACCCACTTTTCCGTAATAACTACAGATACTCAAGAAGGTTTCCACCAGATTGGTGTCGATATCGTATTCCTGGATCTTGTCTGCAGACAATTTTTCTGTGGAATCCAGTCCGAATGCTTTCAGCTGGTCATCGGACAACACGGCCTGTGCTACGATGCCGAACCATTTTTTAGCAAGTTCTTTATCTCCTGCCGGTTTTCCGGCGCCGCCCGGGAAGTAGTAAGCCATTCCCAGCTCATAAGCCAGCTCGGTGTAACCGTCCAGATTATCTTCCAGTACTTCTTCGTAGGTCTGTCTTCCTGCCATCTGCTGCAGCAGGGCCTTAAAATCCTGACTGTCCTGACCGGAGAAACCGTCTTCATCGTTTCGCAGGGCATCCAGATAAACCAGATAGGCCTCTTCCTTGCCCGGATCGATGGCAACTGCTTTTTTCGCATAATTGACTTTGGCTGTTCCGTCACTCTTCTCCGCCTGGTCCACATAATAATCATAGCCGCTCTGCTCTGTTTTATTTTCCATCAGCATACATCCAAGGGAAATACCGCCGCATAAGACAGCTACTGCTGCGCTGACACCAAAGCCAAGCAGCTTGTTTCTTAATTTCTTTCGATATGGAAGACTGAGTTCCTCAATATGTTCCAGATCATACAGCATCTCCAGACAAGATTCGTATCGATTCTCCGGTTCGTACTGTGTACAACGATCAATGATCATCTCCAGACCCAGCAACTTATTCATATCCTCTCTCGGGATCTCATCTACCAGACTCGGCCGGCACTGTGTGATCTTCGGAAAGTTAAATGGTGTAGGGGAAGGATTTCTTCCGGTGATCAGATGATGGAGGGTAGCTCCCAGACAGTAAATATCACTTCGAGGTGTGGACTGTCCGTTTCCTCCGTACTGTTCCGGTGACGCATATCCCGGTGTTCCCAGACATGTGGTATCCTCTCTGTTCCCCTGCTTAAAGGTACGGGCGGTACCAAAGTCGATCAGGGAGATCTCTCCGTCCGGCTTCAGCATGACGTTGCCCGGTTTCATATCTCGATAAATAATGGGATTCGGTCTGGTATGAAGGTAGTAGAACACTTCACACAGCTGTTTACCCCAGGCGATCACATCGTCCAGTGCGATGGGAAGCCCTTCTTTTTCCATACTTCCCTTCAGGATCTTATCCAGTGATTTTCCCTGGATATAATCCATAACGATCAGGAAGGAATCCCCGTCATCGATCACATCGATGATACTTGGCAGGTATTTGTGATTCAGTTCTTTCAGGATGTTGGTCTCAGCGATCAACCCCTGTTTGACTGTGGTAAAATCCTGCTGTCCATCTTTTCGGACCTCTTTGATGGCCCATGTTTTATTTGCTTTTTCATTCAATGCCAGGTAGACGACACTCATACCGCCCTGGCCGATCTTATTTAATACTTTGTATTTTCCGTCTACATAAGAACCTATCTGCAGCATGCTTATCCCTCCCGACATGTCCGGATAACAGCTGCCGATATGTTATCCACTTCTTTTCTGGATTTGTTCAGTTCCACCAGTGAGACGATATTCTGAAGCATGATATCTTCGTTCTCCAGAAGTTCCGGACGAAACTTCTCATAGATCTCATCCGGCGAGATCACATGGCGGAATCCATCGGAGCAGAGAATAAAGGTGGTGTCCGGATTGGCATCTCCCACAAAATAATCCGGGTGGATCTCATCCGATGCTCCTACACACTGGAGCAGTACGTTTCTCTGGGGATGGGTCTGTGCCTGTTCCCAGGTCAGATGCCCCAAGTCCATCTCGTACTGCACATAGGTCTGATCCTTCGTCAGCTGATAGATGGCATCGGAAACCATGTAAGCTCTCGAGTCGCCGATGTTCATGATGTAATATTTGTCATCCACAACCAGAAAAGCTACGACTGTTGTACCCATGCGTGTTCCTATTCCGGATGCATACTTTGCCAGTTTCTTGTTCTGCCGCATTACCAGGTCGTCCCACTGTACACGAAGTTCATCCATTGGAAATTCCGGTGTTTCCAGCAGTCCGGGAAGTTTATTGATAAACCACTGATCGAACTCCCGGATCACTGTTGCACTGGCTAACTCGCCATCAGCCAGACCGCCCATTCCGTCACACACGACACACAGACAAACCTTTCCATGGTTTGTCTGTGCGATTTTCACGAGTACTGAGTCCTGATTTGTTTTCTTCACAATACCCACATCGCTGTGAGCTGCTATTTTATAAATCATCCTCATACCTCTCATTTATTATTCAGTTTTATGCACGAAACAGAAATTCTTCATCTGCCAGACGAATGGTTTCATTTCCTGTCAGAGCTCTTTCTTTTCCGGCCGGTACTGCAACACCGTTAACGTTTGTTCCGTTTGTTGCATTGTTATCAACGATTGCAAATGCTCCGTTTCGGTATACGATGGTTGCATGTGTACGACTGATATTGGTGAATTGGAAAATTAAATTCCAGTCCATTCACCCAAAAACTGGAACTTAGTATTGCAAAATATATCCTAGAAGTTAGTGTTGCAAACCTCTTGATATCTAGTTATAGTTGTGGCTCAGCAATAGAGTCCGGATGGCGTTATCCAAGGAGAATACCATGGCTAAGAATGCACATCTGGTTCTTGATGAAAGAGCCACAATAGAAGTTCGCTTAAGAGAACGAGCTTCATTTACTGAGATAGGTAGGGAACTTGGCAAGGACCCTTCTACTATCTCAAAAGAAGTCAGACTCCATAGTCAGACTGTACGTAAAGATTCCTTCAATCCCTGCAGCAAGCGAAGTGCCTGTGATGAATACGGAACAGCATGTTCAAAGTGCAAACTACAGTATTCAAAAAGCTGCAAGAGATGTCCTCGTGTAAAGTGCTACGAGCATTGCAAGCAGTTTGAGGTATTGGTTTGTAACAAACTGAAGAAACCACCATACGTTTGTAACGGCTGTATCCAACGGCAATCCTGTAAGCTGGAGAAGCATATTTATTCTGCCAAATCAGCTCAGAAGAATTATGAGACTACTCGCTCAGAAAGTCGTCAAGGAATAGCAATTACACCGGAAGAATTAAAGCGTGTAGATGCTATTGTTTCACTGCTTGTTAAGTTAGGCCAGTCTATTCACATGATATGTGTCAATAATGCAGATGATATCATGCTTGATGAAAAGACTATTTATAACTACATTGATGCAGGGCTTTTATCTGTAGATAACGTTGATCTTCCGAGAAAGGTCCGTTATCGTACCCGCTCACATAAGAAGCCTGTAAGAGTAGACAAGCAGTGTCATGTAGGACGCACTTACGAGGATTTTGAAGCTAATCTTGCTGCGAATTCTGATATTCCGGTAGTGGAAATGGATTCAGTAGAAGGTCGCAAAGGCGGTAAAGTCTTGTTGACCATATACTTTAGAAATAGTAGTTTAATGCTTGCTTTTATCCGTGATAACAATACCGCCAAGTCAGTTACAGAAATATTTGACTGGTTGTATGAACAGTTAAGACATGAAGTATTCACTAGCCTCTTCCAGGTGATTTTGACCGACAGAGGAAGTGAATTTACTAACCCGCTGGCAATCGAATTTAATAAGGGCAATGGTCGCAGAACACATATCTTTTATTGTGATCCACAGCGTTCTGATCAAAAAGGTGGTTGTGAAGTTACACATGAGATGATTCGTCGTGTGCTTCCGAAGAAAACCTCTTTTGATAACCTAACTCAGGATGATATCAATCTTATGATGAGTAATATCAACTCATATAACAGAAAAAAGCTGAATAACCAGTCGGCACACCAGTTGTTCAGCTTCATTAATGGCGGGGATATTCTTGACAAGTTAAGAATAAAATCCATTCCCGCTAACGAGATTAACCTTACACCTCTATTACTGAAAAAATAAGAAAACGTAGCGCCATTCGGAAGAAATACTGAACCGAATGAGGGGTGGAATTTAATCTTGCGAAAAAAGAAATAAGATTCGACCTCCGCTTAACGTGACTCTTTTTTCAGAAGATTAAGATCTCAAAAAAAGAATATCAGCATATGAAGCATAAAACAACTTGTTTCTAATAGTAAATTCCAGTTTTGAAGAATTTTGCAAAACTAACTTCCATAAAAATCATGATATTTTGATTTGCCAGAATTTACTTTTGCAAGCGATTAGCTAAATCAGAACTTAAACTTGCAAACTGGAAGCTCGGATTCCAATTCAGCCTTTTAATATGACATTGGCTGAATTTTTGGATTTTGAAGAATTAAATGATTATATTTTTTCAGATGAGACGGATGAATTGTAAAATATCTTACTGTCTGCAACAAAAGTGTGATGTGTTTTTTTGATTTGTATTTTCCCGACAGTTGTATCATATCATGTTTTTGCCTGCGGAACAAGCGTAACTATGAGAAAAACAGCTGCAGTAACCAGGTTACTGCAGCTGCTTTTCTCAATAAAATAGAGTTGCTGTCAAAATATTTTTCATCCGATACCGCCCAGCGCGATTCCAAGAACCAGCACCAGGATACACACCGGCACATAAACATATTTACAGATCGGGTAAAACCAGGAGGTAAGGTGACTGCTTCGTCCTTTGTTTACCTGTTTTTCCACATACTCTTTTCCACATACCCAAAACAGCATGATACCAGCCAGTCCGGCTCCCAGCGGGCAGATGTAGATAGAAAGTACATCCATCCAGCCGGATACGATACCCTGGATCAGAATGGAAACAATCACGCCGATCACTGCGATCACCGCACATGCCGGTTTTCTCTCCAGATGGAATTTTTCCTGCACCGTTGCGATCGGTGCTTCGTACAGGTTGATCAGGGAGGTCAGCCCCGCGAATAATACAGCAACAAAGAAAATGATCACAATGATCTTTCCTCCCGGCATATTTTTGATCAGATTTGGCAGGAAAATAAATAACAGTCCGGGACCGCCCTGATCGAGCTTGGCTCCGGTGGTTGCCATCGCCGGGATGATGACCAGGGATGCAAGCAGCGCAGCCAGTGTATCAAAGAATGCCACTCTTCCCGCAGCAGCCGGAATATTTTCTTCATCCGACAGATAGGATCCATAGATCAGTGTTCCGTTTCCCGCCACCGAGAGGGAGAAAAATGCCTGTCCCAGGGCAAAAATCCACGTTTTCGGATCGCCAAGCGCCTTGCCGTCCACACGGAAGATATAGTGATATCCGTCCACGGCCCCCGGCTGAAATGCCACATAGATACCAAGTCCCACAAACAGCAGGAAAAATACCGGCATCAGCACTTTATTGACTTTCTCGATCCCGCCTCCGACACCGAACATCAGGATCCCCATAGCTGCCAGCAGGATCACAACCTGCCAGCCTGTATTGCCGAACGCAGATGCCATCGAACCGAACACAGCACTGAATTCGTCCACATCAGCCGGTGCCAGTGTCGCCCCGGTGAATGCGCCGACCGTATATTTTAAGATCCATCCCATAACGACCGTATAGCCGATCGCCATCGCCAGCGAGCCGACCACCGGGATCAGCCCCAGTGCTTCTCCCGGTTTTCTTTTTCCTTTTCTCTCACAGGCAATTCCGAACGCATCAATCGGGCCGGATCTTGTTGCACGTCCGAATGTCATCTCTCCGATCACCCCGGTAAATCCGATCAGAGCCACAAAGATAAAGTACGGAATCAGAAATGCTCCTCCTCCATATAACGATACTCTGGTAGGAAACATCCAGATATTTCCCATGCCCACCGCCGAACCGATGCACGCCAGGATAAATCCCCACCGGGTGTTAAATGATTCTCTTTTTTTCATCACATCTTCTCCATTTGTTTATAGTTTTGTAACTGTTCATTCTTCCACAGAATTATGTTTTTTACATATTATAAATCGTATTTCTCAGCAACCGCGTCATCCGGAAAGTTCCTGAATCTTTTTTCTGTGTCATCATAAGGATCGTCATCTGATCTTGCGGCGCATTGGCAAAATAGCAGCCGAGCCATCCGTCCCAGCCGTACTCTCCCTTGCTTCCCAGCGTTGTGGATCTGCCCGGGTTCACCAGCACACGCATAAAATTACCATAAGAAAATCCTTCCAGCCATGCCATACCTTCCCGTTCAAAGACTTCCTGCTGCTCTGCGCTCAGCACATGACCGGTCATAAAGCGTACCATCGCCGGACTCAGAATCTGTTTTCCCTTATAACTTCCGCCATTTAACAACATCTGTGCAAAATGAGAATAATCATCAATCGTAGACACCAGGCCTGCACCACCGGATTCGAATGCCGGGCGGCGATCCATCGCATTCCGGATACCCAGATGATTACCGGTATAGAGTACCGACGGCTTTCCTTCGTTACACTCATACGTTTTCACCAGCCGGCTCTGCTTCTCTTCCGGTACCCAGAAGCCTGTATCCACCATTTCCAGTGGAGTGAAGATCTCTTTTTCCAGAAAATCTCCGAACCGCATACCGGAAACCACTTCCACAAGGGCACCTGCCACATCAGCGGAAGTTCCATAGCACCAGGAGCGCGCCGGCTGAAAGGCAAGCGGGATCTGGCCGAGACGGTTGGCAATCTCCACCGTACCATAAGCTCCTCCTTCTCCCTCATCAAGTCCCTGAATCACCTCGGCAAATAAGGCTTCCGTCTGTTTTCCGGTCAGATGATTGCCGTCATAGACCAGACCGGAGGTCATATTCACCAGATCCTGGATCGTGACATCTCGCCATGGCTTTTCCACATGGCCGTCTGCTGCTGCCACCATTTGTCCACAAAATCCAGGAAGATATCTACATACCGGATCTGCCAGATCGATCAGTCCCCGCTCCACCAGAATCATCACTGCAGTTGCAGTGATCGGTTTGGACATAGAATAGAGACGGTAAATACTGTCTCTCGACACCGGCTTTTTTGCCTCGATATCCGCATAACCGCTTTCCAGATACACGGTTTCCTTCCCTTCTCTTCTGACCATCAGAATCGCGCCCGGGATCTCTCCCCTTGCCACTGCATCATCAAGGATCCATTGCAATCGATTGATTTTTTCCTGTTCCATATTATGTAACCCTCCATATTATCTTTTCGCAGACTCTACGCTCTATTGTATACCAAAAAAACCGTTATGCCTACGGTTTTTCGTACAACATAACGGTTTTTTGTATTTTTCTCTATATTTTTTATTTATTTTTGGTAATTCCCTGACCAATCAGATAGCATACAGCTGCTACCACCATACCATTAATGGAAGCAATTCCCAATTTTACAACATTTGCCACAACAGCTCCCAGGATCACACCGCCTACAGCGAACCAGTTGACCACTGCAGGTTTCGCGTCCGGATCTTCATACTCTTTCTTATTCATAAAGTATGAAAGTACCAGAATGATACCTACCGGCGGCAGCGTACAGTTCAGGATGTTCAGCCATTTTGTGAAGTTATAATACAGCCATACAGAAAGCACCGTTCCGATGATACCGGATACCAGAACCATCGGTTTTTTCTTCTGATGAAAGATATTTGCCAGACCAAGACCTGCAGTATACAGAGCATTGTCGTTGGTTGTCCAGATGTTCAGACCAAGTACCAGAACTGCCATGTAGAACAGATTCAGACGGATCATAACCTCGAAGATATCATTTCCGCCTACGAAAATATAGGCGATTGCTCCGAAGAAGAACATCAGGGAGTTTCCGATAAAGAATGCCACGACCGTTGCGATCGTTCCTGTCTTCGCGTCTTTGGCAAATCGGGTAAAGTTCGGGGTTGCAGTTCCACCGGATACGAAAGATCCCACAACCAGGCCGGCACCGCCAAAGACTGTGAGAGAACCGCTGGATACGGCGAACTGATCCACGATCGTTCCGTTGCCCTGACGGATCGCCATGACCATAGCCACTGTACCGAGTACTGCTACCAGCGGCACTGCAATATAGCTGATCACCGTCAGAGAATCTATACCAAAGTAAGCGGAAGCTGTCATACACACACCGGCTCCGATAACAAGCGCCCACATGGCAGTTTTACTGTCACCGAATAATTCTCCTGCTACCGGAATCGCAAACATGGCGATACCAACACCGAACCAGCCGATCTGTGTAAAACTGATCATTGCAGAGGAAAGATAGGAACCTTTCTCTCCGAAGGCTTTCTGCGCCAGCAGATCCATGCTCATACCTGTCTTCGCTCCGACATAACCAAGAAGTCCGGTGTACAGACCAAGGATTGCTCCCCCAAACAGCAGAGATTTTAAGAATCCCCAGAAATCCAGTCCTGCTGCCAGCTGCTGACCTGCCCACATACTCGCGGAGAAGAAGGTAAATCCCAGCATGATCATAAACATGGTCACAAATCCCTTCTTTCCTTCCTCCGGTACGACGCGATCCGCGTAATCGATGTCTACTTTCTGTTCTGTCTCTTTTTTCATTTGTTTTCTCCCGTCTCAGTTTGTTTCCATAACCTTATTTGTCTTTCGGCTGATTCCATTACAGAATATATTTACGCAGTGCACTGGTAAATTCATCGATCCGCTGCTGCGCCAGTTCTTCTAATGTAATGTTCTTCATGCTCTCCACATATCCCTGTTCCTGACGATACAGCCATTTTGTATCTGCCGGACGGATCTTTTCATAATGGTTTGCATGGATCCAGTCTTCGTAACTGATCGGAAGTTCATAACCGAGTTTTTCTTCCAGTAAAGTTCCAAAATCAATCTGACCGGCGCGTTCTTTGATCCCGTTCCAGAACTCCAGCACTTCTTCTACATGCTCATGGATCTCGTAACGTCTCGCCCCGCCATCATAGATAATACATTTTTCAAACAGAGGGCTGCACATGGAAAGTGTCTCCCGACGGAATTCCGGAGCCACGATACCACCCTTCCAGTAAAAGTCCACATTCGGAAGATTGATACCGGATACACCCTTATCTTCATACATACCGAAGATTCCTTCATAATATACCGTGATAAATCCTTCAAATTCCGGCCAGAACTCCCGAATATCCCGGGTCAGATCCTCCAGGATCTCGATACCCTTCGTTCCACCAATCGTAAAGATGATAATATTCCGAAGTTTTGCTCCGTGATTCCGGTAAAAATCGGTCACATAACGCAGACAGTGGATCAACGTCTCTCCACTCGCAATGATATCTCCGATCATCAACGTGCTGTCCGGTACCATCGTCAGCTTACTGTATTTGATCTCCAGTCCCGCAATCTCTTCCTCCTGAAATACACGCTCACTGGATAAGAAACTGATATCATGCACACGAATGTGCTCCCGGTAGCAGCTCTCCTCCAGCGGATAATTCAGCGCACCGCGAAGAATCGATAAGATATTCGCTGTTGTCACTTTCTTCTGTTCTTTCAGATAATATAACATCTGAGAAGTCGACGGAATCAGGCAGTTATAAACCTCATACCCGACAATCTCCGGTGTGTTCAGAAGCTTTCTCGTCTCCGCCTCCGAAACCACATAATACTCATTCAGATAATCTCCGCCATCCAGCCGATAGCAGGCAACACCCTGCTCGTCAAACTCCGGCATCAGTGTCACGTTTTCCCAATCTTTCTTCATATACTTATCCTCTTTTTCATAACCGCCATCCCACAGTCAACCCACAATCCGCCGGTTACCTATTTTCTATTTTCCATTTCCCACCCACCAACTTTTCCAACCAGATGGGCATACTTCTTGAATATATTACAGATATTCCTCCCCCCCGTCAAGACCTATTTCAAAACAATCAGAAAATCCCACCGTTTCCATACGTTTCCATCGATTCCGGCTGCTTTTCCTCATCCACATGGTGAAATGTCTCCTGATTTTCTGCTGAAAATGTATCGGTTTTTCTTTGTTTTCTTTCGAAAATGTGTTAGAGTCATACCATACGCGAATACATCCCGAATCTTTCTATTTCTGTATCCGCATCTTTTGTGTACAATGGGGGATTTTATTTTGGAAACTGTAGAAAAAGAACATAACCGTATGGCGTTAAATGTGGCGGCACTTGCCGGGGATATCCTGCTGGCGAGCGGAGCGGAGAT
>NZ_JALFPR010000110.1:0-2352 GCF_022785585.1 Oliverpabstia sp.
TATAATGCAATAAATAAAGAATTGTAAATCGTAGAAAAATGTAGACTCATCATATTACGCGAATTGTGACAATGACGTTACATCCTCCCCACAAAGTGACAATTATATAACGTCCTCTATACAGAAACATGCGGTTTTAAGCCATTTTCGTGGCAAAGAAGCCGCATATTTTTTGTAGCAATGACGTAACATCCTCGGGGCATTCTGTACAGCACAAAGTCTCCCTGAAATATAAAAAACCCGATCCCCCGGACCAGTAAAGACAAAGCTCCGGGGGATCGGGTTACTATATCAGGGAAGCTGTTGGCTGGCTTTCTTTGCACTTTTCCGGTTCAGCCAGAGGAAGAAACCGATGTTCAGACAGATACCGACTGCTGTGGACACCGGAGCTGCAAGGCCGATTTTGGTCAGGCTGGCATTCGGCTGGATACTCATATAATAGGACAGGGGAAGTCGGATCAGAAGAGTCTGGATCAATCCCTGGCACATCACCCAGAAGGTTTTGTCATTTCCATTAAAATATCCGATCATACTGAACAGCACGGCAGTAAGCAGTGTTTCCGGGGCAAAACCTTTCAGGTAGGCGTAGGCGCTCCGGATAACGGCACTTTCGGTAGTGAAGAAACCGGAGAGAACATCGCCCTTTAACAGCACGAGAGCGAAGACAAAACAACCGAAAAACAACCCCACACCGATACCGGTAAACATGGATTGTCTGGCGCGCTTCTGATTGCCGGCACCCACATTCTGAGAAACGAAAGATGCCATGGACTGCATCAGAGAGCTTGGGATCAGCATGGCAAAGTTCACGATCTTACAGGCGACCCCGTAACCGGAGGAAGCTTCGAGTCCCAGACGGTTCACAAAGGCACACAGAGCCAGAAAAGAAAGCTGCGTCAGGCACTCCTGCAGAGCCAGAGGAAGACCGATGGTAAAGAACTTTCCACACTGATCGTTCAGACGGAAATCAGACCTGCAGATCTTAAATGGCTGTTTCTTCTTTATCAGAAGAATAACCGCACACACCACACTGACAGCTTGTGCAAAAACGGTGGCGAGGGCTGCTCCGGCAGCATCCAGATGGAGTCCGGCAACGAGGATCAGATCACCGCCGATATTGACGATACAGGCAACAAGAACAAAGAGCAGCGGTGACTTACTGTCCCCCAGACCACGGAAGATCGCAGCCATCAGATTATAGGCGACGATGAAAAAAATACCGCTTCCACAGATACGCACATAACTGGTGGTCAGATCCACAGCTTCTGCAGGGGCCTGCATAAGTACGGCGATGGGATGTGCAAAAACCACCATCAGGAGAAATAAAACAATAGAAATTGCCGCAAAAACGATAACTCCGCCACCGATCACAGAACCGATCCGTTCCGGCCTTTTTTCACCCAGATAACGGGCGATGAGAATAGTGATCGCAGTAGCAAACTGAATTACGACAAAAGTAACGAGATTTAGTACCTGGCTTCCTGTGGAAACCGCGGAAAGTCCGGAGGTGGAACCGAATCTTCCCACTACCAGTAAGTCAACGGCTCCATACGCAGCCTGTAATACCAACGCTCCCAGGATCGGAAGCATAAAGAGGGCAAGTTTTTTCAGAATACTGCCCTGTGTAAAATCATTTTTTGCATTTGTCAAGGTCAGGTCTCCTTTCACACATAATCTGATGTACCGCATCGATGGTGCGGATCGTACATTTCACATCTTCTTCCGGGATATCTTCCATAAAAGAGGTGAGAGTGGTAAAAAACTGTTCGTTGTAGATACGGGACAGTTCCCTACCGGCTTCTGTAAGAGAAAGATAGGTGATACGACCGTCTTCGGAAGAGGCAGCCTTTTTCAGATAGCCTTTGGCCTCCATCGCTTTCACCGTCCGTGTCACACCGGGTCTCGGCAGATCCAGTGCATCGCTGATATCCGATATCTTTGCCCGGACACCCTGCTTCTCCAGCATCTCAATAATATCCAGATAATGAATATACGCAGGAGTCACCCCCGCCGGCAGAGGTGGAAGCATCCCCCGGACCCGCTGCGCCAGATAACAGGCATCCATCATACGTTTCATAAGTTCAACGTTCATTGTGATACTCCTTTAATGGTTACTATTGGTAATTATCAACGGTAATTATAAGAAGACAGAAAAGAAATGTCAAGAAATTATTCCAAGGTTACTGTTCACATTGCAGTTTCCGGTAAAATCAGGTAGAATAGTGAATATTCTTGTGCGATGAAATCGCACTTCCGGAAATCTGGAAATCAGATGTCCGGAAAGTGGAAATCATCTCATGCGAGTTTACTCGCGTAATGCTTTATCTAAGCCGTATACCTCTCGCATTGATC
>NZ_JALFPR010000067.1:0-2451 GCF_022785585.1 Oliverpabstia sp.
CTCGCCCAGAAATTCCATTTCACAGCGCCATTAATTACCATCATAGTCATAATCAGATCTACTGCCAGTCTATCCACTGCACTAACCTCCGAGGATAATGAACTATGTGTGAATGAAAAGAAAAATAGGATAGATGCTCCCAGCCAGAATTCTGTTTCGCCTGCGTTTTTTTTATTTTTACATGCTAAAATAATAATACCAGAAGCAAAAAATAGTGTACTACCAAATATAATTGTTAACATAAAGTCTTGAAAATCAGTAATAAAGAAACCCGATAAAAATGTCAGACTTCCACCAATGATCCTTGTCACACCATCCACTTTATCCGTCACATCTAATAAATGATAGATTCCACAGCAGACAATTGTTGTTCCCATAATAAAAATCGATAGTCCCACATCAATAGCAGCACCTCCGCCAATCATCAGCAACGCGCCTATAATAATTGTTACAATACCAGCCTCTGTTTTCCATTTTTTTCTTACCTTTTCCCTTTTTCCAGACTTCTGATTCACAGTCTGCTGTGCTATCATTCCTTGCTGTTGCATAACTGTCTGTGATGTAACCTGTGACTGATTGTACACATGCTGTTGACTTATTGACTGATCCGGATTTTCTACCGACTGTTGTGGTGTAGCCGAAGTCTGTTTTAACTGATAGCCACATGCCGGACAAAACCTTACCTGATCCGGAATCTCTTTTCCACAATTCCTACAAAACATTCTGATGTTCCTCCTTATCAATCAGTTTATTAACTGCCTTTGAAAATTTGCGCAAAAAGACATATTCATGACGCCATACCTGATCCGTAGTTAGATCTCTAACCTTAACAGTACGTGTATCCACACCCATTCTCGCCTGTACATACATATAATATTTACCATCTGGTGTAGTTAAAACTCTATCCACTACCAGTCCACCTTTTACCTTTTTCCTTAATTGAGTTTCCAGAAAATCGCTTGATGCGCCTTTGATAAAGCAGTTATATACAACCTGTATAAAGACCTCATGACTGCATATTCCCAAAATATGAGCTTCCGGCAGTTCTTCTTCCATCTCTTCCTGCTGTCCCTTTGGCACTACACCATCTGCTGTTGCCACATATACTTCTGACTGTGCTGACGTCCCCTGCTCTGATGCTGCCGCTGCTAGCTGCATCTGTACTGCCTGTTCTGTTGTATTCTCTGCCGACTGTACCTGTGGTTCTGCTGCATTCCCTGCCGGCTGCATCGTAACCTCTTCCTCTGAGTTTACTTTCATCCCACAATACGCGCAAAAAACTGACTGTTCTCTTAACTGTTTTCCACAATGTTCACAAAACATTTTCATCCTCTTTTCCGTGTATATCATACACATTCATTTTTAATCCTGCTCGAAAACCGAACCTATCATATTTAAAATTTCATCGTCTGACATACCGTTTCCATTCACGGACGCATAGCAAACCGTACAATAATTCTCTGACTTACGCGCGATAAACTGTATGTAGATGTCTGCGTTTTCTCCCCTATAGGAGCATCCTCCGGTAAATTCAACGACATCTCTTCCATCATCTGACTGAAAATAATCCCAGTTTGGATCTTCAAAAAAGTCGTCAAACGCTTCTCCATAAGTCTGATCCGGGTATAAATACGGGGAACTGTTTTTTACAAAACGGATCTCCGAACGTCCTCCGGTATTCGCATAGATAAACACAGATAACAGGATAATCGCCAGAGCACCTACGCAGATTCCGATTACACCGGTTATTTTTTTCTTCTTAGCTGCAGGATGTGTAGCCGGCATACCGGACTTACCGGCTGCAGCCGGACTGACCGCCTTTACCTTTTCATACGGTGACTGTACCCCTTCCTTAAGTGGTGCACCACACCGGTCGCAGAAGAGCATATCCTCTTCTACTGAATTTCCACATTTGATACAAAACATTTTCTTTTCCTCCCTTTTACTGAATTCCTGATAAATCATTTACATAATAATATGGAATCTCATACTCGTTTGAGTAATACTCTCCATCTGTAACCTCACCATGAAACAGTTCATTATCTACCAGCTTCTCTCCTGAGATTGTGATCTGATCAACACATTGATAGCCCTGCTTTCCACTGACAGCGATCATACCATTCTGATCCGGCATACCATAAAAATTCATAGACCCTAATAATTTGTCTAATAAAACTGCCCTGCCATCTTCATATGTATATACATAGTTATAATAGTCCGCCTCGCAGGTTCCCTCTAATAAGATCAGTTCCGGTGTACCGTTCTTGTCTATATCATACAATGAGTAGTCACAGAACTCGCCATAAGTATCATAGACATCGTTTACCAGATTCTGATAGGCGGCTACATAATCTGCTTGTGTACTGTCCGTATTTTCTACTACTTCCTTTATGGCAGATATGCCCGTAACCTGTCTGTTTTCATCAAAAATCGCCTGAACAATCACACCAT
>NZ_JALFPR010000097.1:0-11589 GCF_022785585.1 Oliverpabstia sp.
TAGGAAGAAGGATGTTACGTGTGTGCAGTTTTGAAGGTACATGGAGAGAAAAGAGAGAAAGAGAATGATCCTCCATAGCTCAGTCGGTAGAGCATGCGGCTGTTAACCGCAGTGTCGTTGGTTCGAGTCCAACTGGGGGAGTTATGGCTCCGTGGTCAAGCGGTTAAGACATCGCCCTTTCACGGCGGTAACACGGGTTCGATTCCCGTCGGAGTCACTTTGATAGCAACCTACTTTTTGAGTTCATCATGCCGATGTGGCTCAATTGGCAGAGCAGCTGATTTGTAATCAGCAGGTTATCGGTTCGAGTCCGATCATCGGCTTCCATCAATTGTCTTGGAAAGATGGTTATGGACCTTTAGCTCAGTTGGTTAGAGCAACCGGCTCATAACCGGTCGGTCCTGGGTTCGAGTCCCCGAAGGTCCATTTTGCTATTTTAATTACACATGGCCCAGTGGCTCAGTTGGTTAGAGCGCCGCCCTGTCACGGCGGAGGTCACGGGTTCGAGTCCCGTCTGGGTCGTTCATAAGTGGACGACAGTCGAAAGGCTATTGTGTATCTTATGTATAAATTATGGGATCTTAGCTCAGCTGGGAGAGCATCTGCCTTACAAGCAGAGGGTCACAGGTTCGAGCCCTGTAGGTCCCATTTTTTGTTTTTTAAATAAAATTACATGTCGCAGTGGCGGAACTGGCAGACGCCCGGGACTTAAAATCCCGTGGGTAGTGATACCCGTACCGGTTCGATTCCGGTCTGCGGCAGATTATTATATGCTTCAATTCTTTTCTAAGAATTGAAGCATTTTTCCTTTTACAGGGAATTCTTATACGCAACGTAAAAATACTTCGCGAGAATAGCACTTGCTATATTTCCGACACTTACGTTACAGCTAAAATATTGTGAGAACAATGAGAAGATGGTCAGATAATGAAAATTACCAGACCATCTTCCTGATATTCAAAAAAAAACTGTTCCTAAAAGATACAATGTCTTTTCGGTTAAATTCTCTATATGCAATAGAATATTACAGAAATGTTTTTGTTTCCGATGAGCAGGTCAGACGAGAAAGATCTGTAGATTAGAACCTGTACAAGTCTACAGTTATCGAGTAGGGTATGCAGTCTTCTCTTGAAATATGATGAATAAACTGGAACCAGTTTACTATCGACAAAACGGTTTAATATAAACTACCGCCTTCCTGATTTTTCAGATACCAATACAGAATATCAATAAAAGCAGTTACGGAAGGAGCTTTCTGCAGTGGATAAGGAGACATTGTCAGCAGTTTTTCACGATTTGGCGAATTCCAACAGGCGTTGATTGCTGTTCGGATGTTACGTTCAATACAACTGTATGTAGTTCCATAACGTGCTGCAATAACCGGAAAAATAGATTTACTCATGTAGAGTAAATTTTTCTGATCAGTGATTGCGAGTTCCAGTGCAGCAATCAGGAAAAAGTAACCTTTGTAAGTTCTTTTGATTCCAAGTTCAATCGGAAGATCTGCAATTATTTTTGTATTTACCATAGGAATCTCCTTTCTTAAGATTGTTTTGTTGGTCTGTATGTGTCTGTGTGTTCTTTCTTATACTAATAACACGGAGAAATCAGTATTTATGTCAAAAAAAATAAAAAAAAACTGAAAAAAGTTCAAAAAGGATACAAAATGTCGTTTTTTCCTTAAAAAGACAGGGAAAACAGGAGAAAAAGGAGTATGGGATTGCGGACTGAAATGGAAAAGGGTATAATGAGATGAATAAAAGATTCTGATTAGTAACAGAAAGAATAGAGAAAATTATGTGGATAAGAACAATAAAAGGATTAAAAAATCCTAAAAAACGTATACGAGTTTCTTTGCTTATATTGTATGATATTCTTGTTATTGGGATTTCAGAGTATACGGCATTGTTGATTCGATTTGAATTCCATCCGGGAATGATAAGGAAACCATTTCTTGAGTCTATGATTCATTATACACCAATTAATATAGGGTGTACGCTGATTATTTTTGCACTGTTCAGTTTATATGAGAGCCTGTGGCGGTATGCCAGTGTTACAGAACTTTTAAACCTGGTTTTATCGTGTATAGTATCAGCAATGTTTCAACTGGTGGGAATGTATATGATGGGATACCATCTTCCAAGATCCTATTATATTCTGTATTTGTTGGTATTATTACCACTTATGATGGCAGGGAGATTTTCGTATAGACTGCTTCGTATTTTCAAGCAGAAAGTATATACAGATCATCTGGAAAAACCTATTATTACCATGGTGATCGGAGCGGGGGATGCAGGAACGTTGATTATCAAAGAACTTCAATCCAGCTACCACTTAAGTAATAAAGTGGTATGTGTGATCGATGATAATCCACAGAAAAAGAATACGAAACTTCTTGGTATTCCAATCGTAGGAGGAAGAGAGGAGATTTTAGAGGCTGTAAAACGTTATAAGGTACAGGAAATTATTATAGCCATCCCTACGATGCCTCCAAAGGATCGGAAAGCTCTTCTGGAAATCTGCAAAGACAGTGGCTGTAAACTTCGGATTCTTCCAGGAGTTTATCAGCTGATCAATGAAGAAGTAAGCATAGCAAAATTGCGGGAAGTAGAAATTGAAGATCTGTTAGGAAGAGACCCCGTAGAGACGGATCTTGGATCTGTCCTGGAATATGTACAGGATAAAAGAGTACTGATTACCGGAGGGGGTGGATCTATTGGCAGCGAGCTTTGCCGCCAGATAGCAGCACATCATCCTGCATTGCTTGTGATCGTGGATATTTATGAAAACACAGTCTATGATATTCAACAGGAATTAAAACATGATTATCCGGAAATGAATCTGGTGGTTTTGATCGGTTCAGTGAGAAATACCCATAGAATCAGTAGCATTTTTCAGAAATATCAGCCGGAACTTGTATATCACGCAGCGGCACATAAGCATGTACCACTTATGGAAAATAGTCCAAATGAAGCAATCAAAAATAATGTTTTTGGTACATTAAATACAGCACGGGCTGCTTCTGAAAATGGGTGTAAACGTTTTATATTGATCTCTACGGATAAAGCAGTAAACCCTACCAATATTATGGGAGCATCAAAAAGAATCTGTGAAATGATTATACAGACACTGAATACAACCTGTGAGACAGAATTTGTGGCAGTACGGTTTGGCAATGTATTAGGAAGTAATGGAAGCGTTATTCCATTGTTTCGAAAACAAATAGAAGAAGGCGGTCCGGTAACTGTAACAGATAAAAATATTATTCGCTATTTTATGACAATTCCGGAGGCAGTTTCTTTAGTATTACAGGCAGGAGCATACGCAAAAGGTGGGGAGATTTTTGTACTGGATATGGGAGAGCCGATGCGAATCGATGATCTGGCAAGAAATCTGATCAAGCTCTCCGGATTGCGACCTGATGAAGATATTAAGATCCAGTATACAGGACTTCGCCCGGGAGAAAAACTGTATGAGGAGCTTCTGATGGCCGAAGAAGGGTTGCGAAAAACTGCGCATGAAAAAATTTTTATCGGAAAGCCTCTGGAGTTTGACCAGGAAAAATTTTTAAAGCAGCTGGAACAACTGAAAAAAGAGGCCTATCAGGATGGAAATCATATTCGTGAGTCGGTAAAAGAAATTGTAGCGACATATCAGTATCAGGAAACAGGAGAGAAATCAAAGAAGAAATAATAAGCGTGGAAGCGCCAAAAAGGTATGGAGGTGAGAACGGAAACTGATGGAAAAACAGAACCACAGTTTCCGTTTTTTAAAGAGTGATGAGAGATAACAGGAAATGGTTAGATTATGTGATTACGGTGCCGGCAACGATATTTTGTGCGCCACTTCTGGCTGGAATTGCGATATGGGTAAAGATAGATTCTCCGGGACCGGTTTTTTTTCGCCAAAAAAGAGTTGGTATTCATCAGAAATATTTTGAAATTTTGAAGTTTCGGACGATGCGTGCAGATACTCCCAAGGATGTACCGACTCATCTTCTGGAAAATCCGGATCAGTACATTACGAAATCAGGAAAATTCTTACGAGCTACAAGTCTGGATGAACTGCCACAGCTGATGAATATCTTAAAAGGAGATATGAGTCTTGTAGGACCAAGACCGGCACTCTGGAATCAGTACGACCTTCTGAAAGAACGGGAGAAATACGGAGCAAATGATGTATTACCGGGGCTTACCGGTTGGGCACAGATACATGGAAGAGATACGATCAGTATTTCCGAAAAAGCAAAACTGGATGGATATTATGTAGAACACCAGAGTACCTGGATGGATCTGAAATGTCTGTTCCTGACGGTACTTGCTGTTTTAAGAAGAGATGGAGTTCAGGAAGGTGCGGAGAAGAAAGTAAATGATACACCACTGGTGTCGGTTATTATGGCAACATATCGCAGAGAGCGAGAATTAAGCTGTGCACTGGAAAGTCTTGCAAGACAGACATGGAAGAACCAGGAGATTATTCTTGTGGATGATAATGCGGATTCGGAATGGAATGCCAGAGTAAAGAAAATTGTTGAAGGATTCCAGAGAAGATATCAGATTTCCTTAAAGTATGTGGTGAATGAAACCAATAAAGGGTCGGCGAGCTCGAGAAACCGTGGTATAGAAAAAGCATCCGGGATGTATATTACATTTCTTGATGATGATGACAAATACAGAAAAGAGAAGATAGAGCAACAGGTGCGTCATATGCAGTGTGTGAAATCAAATGTATCTATTACCGATCTGGCTCTGTATCGCGAGGATGGAAGATTAGAGGAAGTGCGGAAAAGAAATTATCTGAAACCGGGGGTTATACAAGAAGAGAAGCATTTGCTGGCAAAACATTATCTGTATCATATGACAGGAACGGATACACTGATGTTCGAAAGGGAGTTTTTGCTGAAGTCAGGAGGATTTCCACCGATTGATCTTGGGGATGAATTCTATCTGATGGAGAAAGTCATTCGGAATCACGGAACAGTCAGTTACCTTCCAAGATGTGATGTGAAGGCACTGGTGCATACAGAATCTGAGGGGATGTCCAGCCGAGAAAGAAAAATTGAAGGTGAAAATCGGTTATTTGCACATAAAAAGAAATATTGGGCAGATATGAGATGGGGAGAAAAAAGAAAAATTTGTATGCGCCATCATATGGTACTTGGGTATACGTATCTTAGAAGCCGACAGTATCCGGCATTTGTAAAAGAAGGAATGCAGGCTTTATTATCGGCACCGTTTGCCTGTATAGCAATGGTGTGGAAAAGAAAATAAGGAATATGTCTTTATGATGAAAAAAATAGAGAATTTACTGAAAACCAGTTATGCCAGAATTACGACTTCGGAGGAACCCAATGAGAAAAAATGGGTGTTCTCTTCAGTGCATAACCGGGCATTCAATTATAACTCCAGTGCGCTTTTTGAATATGTAAAGAAATACCATCCGGAGATCCAGGCATTTTATGTAATGGAAGATCCGGTGGAACGAAAAAAACTGCAGGAGTGTTTTGGGAAGGAGTCTATTATTGATACCAGCACTATGGAAGGAATACGAAAAGTGCTGGAATGTAAAGTCTGGTTTACGTCCACTGCACCGCCGTTGTATGGGATGGGATTTCGAAAAAAATATTGTATTATCAATCTGTGGCATGGGGTACCGTTAAAAAAAATCGGGATGGAGCAGGAAAATCTGGGATGGATGACAAAGCTGTACTACAAATATCTGTTTGCGGATAATTATGAAGCAGTTGTTACTACTTCAGAAGAGCTGATTCCGGTGATGAGCAGAAGTTTTCTGGTGGAACAGGAAAGAGTCAAAGTGTGGGGACAGCCAAGAAATGATAAGTTATTTGAAAAAATAAATGTCCGGGAACAAATGCAAAAGATTTTTCAAAAAGAAAAGCTTCCGGAATTTGATTCTTTGCTTCTATATGCGCCTACATTCCGGGATGATGGGGAAACCAGACTGTTTCCGTTTGAGGAATTCCACGGAGAAAACCGTGGAAGAGCGGTAGAACAGTTACAGAATTTTCTGGAAAAAAATCAGTGTATTATGTGTATCCGTATGCATCTGTATGAGAAAGAAGGATATGAGTGGCTAAAGGCATTAGATCGTCCGGGAAGCCGGATTCGCTTTCTGAATGAGGACAGGATAGAAGATATTATGGAAGTACTGGTGATGTTTGATCTGTTGATCACAGATTATTCCAGTATTTATATTGATTATTTGTTGCTGGAACGTCCGATTTTATTTTTACCATATGACCGGGAAGCATATCTGAAGACACGGGGGTTTAATTTTGATTACGATGAGGTAACTCCGGGACCAAAACCGAAAAGTTATGCAGAGTTCTTGAATTCCATAGAAGGTTTGTTGTATAATGAAATGAATTATGTCGAAAATCGAAAGAAAATTGAAAGAAAATTTAATAAAATACAAAAACCATGCAGCGAAGATATTTGCAGAATGGTAAAGATGATGTGTATTCGATGAAAGACAGAAACAAAAAATCCCTCTGAAAAAAGTTATATTTACCAGGTATACAGGAAACAGGAGGGTGAAAGGTATAAAAAGGAGAAAAAAAGGAGAAAAAAATGAGAAAAGTAATCACGTATGGAACGTATGACCTTCTTCATTATGGACATGTCAAATTACTGCAGAGAGCCAAGGCACTTGGAGATTATCTGATCGTTGCTTTGTCTACCGATGAATTTAACTGGAATGAAAAACAGAAGAAATGCTATTTCTCCTATGAGGAGAGAAAGAGTTTGCTGGAAGCGATCCGTTATGTGGATCTGGTTATTCCGGAAGAGTCCTGGGAGCAGAAGATTTCGGATGTGAAAGAATTCAAGGTGGACACGTTCGTAATCGGAGATGACTGGGAAGGAAAGTTTGACTTTTTAAAAGAATACTGTGACGTGGTTTATCTTCCACGTACACCGGAGATTTCCACAACACAGATTAAAAAGGATCTGGGAAAGAAGTAGGAGTTAAAAGATGAAGATTGTAAAGAAAATTCGGAAAAAGAGGAGAAAACTGATTCGGAGATTCTTTAAAAGCCCGATAAAGAAACGCCTGGCTCAGTATTCGAAAACGCACCCACGTTTTCGAAAGTGCTGGAAGAAAATCCTGTATACCAAGCGGAGAATTTATTATTGGTGGCGGGGTCTTGGCGTGACTCCTGACGAGAAAACAGTAGTATTTAATTCTTTTAACGGAAAAACGTATGGATGCAGTCCGAAAGCAGTGTATGAGTATATGCTGACACAGGATGAGTTTAAAGACTGGACATTTATCTGGGCGTTTAAAAATGCAAAAAAACATCGTTTTCTGGAAGAAAATCCGAATACGATCGTGGTAAAACAAACAGCAAGAGTTTATGAAAGAAAACTGATCAGAGCAAAATACTGGATTACGAACTATCGTGTGCCGGATCATGTCTGGCCCCAGAAAGATCAGGTCTATGTGCAGTGCTGGCATGGAACACCGTTAAAACGTCTGGGATATGATCTGGAAACTTCGGAAAATGCTATCGACTCTATTGCTGATATTCGGAAAAAATATGCGATGGATGCAGAAAAATTCAATTATATTCTTTCGCCATCAGGATTTGCCAGTGAGAAATTTACTTCCGCATGGAATCTGAAAGAAACGAAGATGGAAGATAAAGTCATGGAAATCGGTTATCCGAGAAATGATTTTCTTATCAATCATACACAGGAAGATATCCGGATGATCAAAGAGAAACTGGAGATTCCGGAGGATAAAAAAGTAATTCTGTATGCACCGACCTGGAGAGACAATCAGCATGAGGCGGGTACAGGATTTACTTATGATCTGAATGTGAATTTTGATGCACTGCGGCAGGAGCTTGGCGATGAATATGTGATCTTATTCCGTGTACACTATCTGGTGGCAAGTAAGTTCTCATTTGATGATTACGAAGGATTTATCTATAATGTATCCAATTATGATGACATTAACCATCTGTATCTGATCGCTGATCTACTGATTACAGATTATTCCAGCGTATTCTTTGATTATGGAATTTTGAAAAAGCCGATGCTGTTTTATATGTATGATCTGGAAGATTATAAGGACAGTATCCGCGGATTCTATTTTGGTATTGATAAACTTCCGGGAAAGATCATTACAAAGGAAGAAGAACTGCCGGATGCGATCCGTGACAGTATCGATAATTTTGTCTACGACGATAAATACCGGGAATTCAACGAAACCTTCAGCAAACGGGAAGATGGTCAGGCAAGCAGACGTTTTGTAGACTGGGTATTCCGGGGCGAGAAAGGATAAGAAAGTAAATGAAACGATTTTGGAAAGACATAAAGCGCTATATGCCTTATGCAAAATATGCAACAAAATCGGGATTGAAGTCAGAAGTGGCCAGCTCACATTTGAGCTGGCTATGGTGGATTTTGGATCCTATTTTATTTATGCTGGTATACTGGTTTATTTTCATGGTGATTTTCGGACAGAAAAAAGAATATTTTCATATCTTTGTCTTTGTAGGTCTGTCCATGTGGAATCTGTTTAATAAAACGGTATCCGGAAGCGTACGGATCGTGGCGGCGAACCGGGCGGTAGTAACGAAAGTATATATTCCCAAGTATTTCCTGATCATTATTCTGCTGTTTCAGAATCTGTTTAAGATGATGATTTCTTTTGGAATCGTGATCGTGATGATGCTCTGGTCCCATGTACCGGTTTCGTATAATGTGATCTATGTGATTCCGATCTTTGTGGATCTGATTCTGATAACCTTTGGTGTGAGTGCGATACTGGCTCATTTTGGGGTTTTCTTTGATGACCTTAAGAATATTACCAACGTGGGGTTACGAATTCTTTTTTATATGTCTGGTATCTTTTACGTGATCACAGACAGAGTTAATGAAGCGATCGCCACATTGTTATTAAAGGTGAATCCCGTGGGATTTCTGATCGATGCCTGCCGGTCGTCACTGGTTTACTGTGAGACACCGCACAGAAGACTGATCTTGCTGTGGTTTGTGATCGGATCAGTATTATCGGCAATCGGTGTGGCAATCATATATAAAAATGAAAATAATTATGTAAAGGTAATATAGAATGTGTTGCCGGTCAGCTGACCAAAGCAGAGGCCAGTGTGACAAATCTACGAAAGGATTTAAGCTATGAAACCAGGAAATGCAATTGAGGTAAAAGATCTGAAGATTACCTACAAGTGTGTAAAGTCTCTTTCTATGAGAAAAAGTCTTTTTCATCTGAGAAAGAGTAAGCTGGAAGTATATGAAGCCCTGAGAGGTATCTCTTTTGAAGTGAAAAAGGGAGAAATCATGGGAATCGTCGGAAAGAATGGAAGCGGTAAATCCACGTTGCTCCGCGCAATTGCCGGAATTTTTTCGGCGGACTCCGGAAGTATTGAACTGGAATCGGATTCTGTATCCCTCCTTTCCATCGGTGTTGGATTTCAGAAAAAATTAAGCGGACGGGAAAACATTATTTTATCGGGAATGCTGCTGGGTTTCTCGGAGCAGGAAGTACGGGATAAGATGGATGAGATTATCGAGTTTGCCAATCTGGGAAAATTCATCGACATGCCGGTAAAGACGTATTCGAGTGGTATGTATTCGAAGCTGGCATTTTCTATTACGGCGGTTCTTGAAACAGATATTATGCTGATTGACGAGGTTCTGAGCGTGGGTGATGCCAAGTTCAAGAAGAAGAGTTATAAGAAGATGCAGGAACTGATCATGGATGAGAATCGTACTGTAGTAATCGTATCGCACAGTACAGAGACGCTGGAGAAGTTGTGTACTAGTCTGTTATGGCTCCATGAAGGGGAGATTAAGATGCAGGGTGATACGAAGACTGTATTGGATGCCTATAATGAATTTATGGCATAAAGAGGCGGTTCAGAAGATAAGTAACCGGATGATGTGATTGTATGTAGAAAGACAGGGGAAAAAGATGAGTGCCTGGAAATGGATGGCCAGAATCTGCAGCAAGACTCCATGGATGAAAACATGGAGTCTTCGTGTGTATTATTGGTGGAAAAAACTGCAGTATCAGAAGGGATATGTGGAAAAGGAAGAGATCAATCCGAAAAAGGTGATTTTTGAGGCGTATATGGGAAAAAAATATGCGTGCAGTCCAAAAGCACTATATCAGGCGATGTGCCGGGATCCGCAGTATCAGGACTGGGAGTTGATCTGGGCGTTCCGGGAACCGGAGAAGTATCACGAGATGGAGCAGGAGCCGCATACAAAAGTAGTTCGTTATCGAAGCGGGGAATATTACCGTGCATATGCATCCGCGAAGTTCTGGGTGACGAATTCGCGGCTTCCGAGGGAACTGCAGCCGAAAGAAGGGCAGGAATATATTCAGTGCTGGCATGGGACACCGTTAAAACGGTTGGGATATGATCTGGATCATTATGCAGAAAAAAATGGAAGTCTGCGGGAAGTACAGGAAAATTATCTGGAAGAGACAAAACGGGTAACGCATATGCCATCGCCATCCGAATTCTATTCTGAAAAGATTGCGTCGGCCTTTCATCTGAAGAAAGAGGGAAAAGAGCAGGTACTTCTGGAACTGGGATACCCGAGAAATGATGATCTGATTGAGTTCTCAGATATGGATTGTGAGAAGGCGCGTCAGGAACTGAGAATTCCGAAGGGCAAGAAAGTAATTCTGTATGCACCGACCTGGCGGGAGAATCAGCATCTCCCGGGTGAGGGATATCAGTTTCAGCTGCCGGTGGATTTTAAACGGTGGCGAGAAGTGCTTGGCGAGGAATATGTGGTGTTGTTCCGGGCACATTATTTTATCAGTAATTCCTTTGATTTTGAAGCGTTTCAGGGGTTTGTTTATGATGTGTCGCAGATGGATGACATCAATCCTCTGTATCTGGCGGCTGACGTGCTGATCACGGATTATTCGAGTGTATTCTTTGATTATGCCAATCTGAGACGCCCGATTCTGTTTTTCATGTATGATTATGAACAGTATAAACATGAGATGCGTGACTTTTACTTCGATATCCACATGCTTCCGGGCCCGGTGTTGATGAACCAGGAAGAAGTGTTGAAAACCCTGAAGAATCTACCGGATATGGTGGATAAGTATGAAAAGAAATATGCAGAATTCAATAATGTATTTAATCCACATCGGGAACGATGCAGTGAAAAGTATCTGAGAGAATGGATGAGATAAAAAAATAACACCTTTTCGGGGCGGTCCAATAAAACAGTATAATATTGTTTTCGGGAAGCGGCATGAGTAATCATGCCGCTTTTCCGTTCATAACGTCATAGAGTAAATTGGCGGGGAGTATGCCGATATAGTTGTAGCTGATGGTCACATCCTGCACTCGGTGTCCGCTGGACTTGTCCGGTGCATGAACATATACGGCATTGACCATATCGTTCAGAATAGTGGGTGTCAGCTTTTCCAAGTACAGGTACTTCTTTGCCTGTCGGATAAACCGATCAACATTCTCCGCTTGATCTTCTTGATTCTGTATTTCGTTTTCGAGCATTTCAATCTTGACTCTCAGTTCTGCCTGCTCTTGCTCGTAATCCTCAGACACCATCTGAA
>NZ_JALFPR010000133.1:0-2230 GCF_022785585.1 Oliverpabstia sp.
CCCGCTTCTGTCACATCACATCTTCCGTAAGTATTGACATACTGCTGATAGCAAAAGGCACTGATATTGTCCAGAAGCATAAAACGGGCTGCAATCTTACTGTCATCTTTGTCAACATCGTAGACTTCCTGCAAAGCCTCACCCTGCAGACCTTTTTGCTTTTTCGCTCTTTCTTCCCTCACTTTTTCCATTACCGTCTCAAAGAACGTATCCTGCGTGTTGGCATATCCTTCATCTGCAGTGTCATATGCATTCTCGTAGTCACCCTCCTGAATGTACAGACTGATCAGTTCTTTGTATGCATCGGTCTTCTCCGGATACATCTCAATAGACTGCAGATATAAAGTCTCTGCGGCATCATAGTTTTCCTCCAGCAGATACTGTTTTGCAGACTCCATCTTTACTCCGTATTTTCGTTCGTTTACTTTCCTTCCTGCAACAGTGGCTGCAGTAATTGCCGCAACCGCAACAATCACAAGTCCGATTCCGCCGATTATGATATACTTCGTTGTTTTCTTTTTCATTCCTTTTCCTCCCATCCCAGTTCTTTTAGCTGTGTGATGATTGCTTTCAGTTGTACCATATCCGGTTCCGATTCCGGTCGGATGCCCTTTTCCTCCATCAGTTTTGTCGCCCTGTCATAGCAGGCAAAGACCTCATCATACGATCGATCTGCCGGCCGTCTGTCATTATTGTAACGATAAGAGACGTACGCAAGCCGGATATATGCCTTATATTCTCCCGGATATTCTTTCTGGATCTGTTTCAGAAGGTTCCTGCTTTTATCCCAGTAACCTTCTTTTTCATAAACAGCATCCAGATTATACAGATCTTCCACCAGGACGATCTTGCTGTCGATCACCTGTTCCAGGCACTCCCCCGCTATTGTCGTCTGTCCGATCTTTAACGCCTCCTGTGCTGCTCTCCGAAGCCAGTAGATCCTCGTGCTGTCCGAAAGATCGGCTGCATGCCGAATCAGATAATCAATGCTCTCTTCTGTATGTCCACAGGCTTCTGCGGTCAGAAGGAAGGTACTTACGGCATGTGCCATCATATCTGCAGAAGCTTTCTGCAAAGCACTCTTTGCCATCTCATACGCTTCCTCTTTTTCCCCGTTCCTGTGTGAGATCTCTGCCTGGATCAGTGCCGTATCTGCCTCTGTAGCTCCCAGCTGCTTTGCCATGCGTAGATTCCACTCAGCCTCTTCCACATCGTTTTCTCCTGCATATGCAAGTGCAAGATCCCTGTACAGGTCTGCATTTTCCCCGTCGATCTCCACCACATCTTCCAGCAGCTGCGCCGCCTCTTCATATTGCTCCAGATACAACGCACAGTTTCCTGTCGCATACAGCAGTTCTGCCTGTGATATTGGGTCTTTTTCAAAATATTTCTGATACTGCTCCTCATTCAGGATTTTTACGCCCTCTTCATACAAATCCTGTGTCTCGTTCTCCGCATGGCTCAGGTATTCCCATCCGTCCTCTTTTTCCACGAAGGTTTCCACGGTATCTACGTACTTTCGATACTGTACTCTCCCGTGATGGTAGATACCTCCGGCAATTCCAAGAATTCCTGCAAGTGCCGCTGTCATACCAGCAGCAACTATCATCTTTCTTCGCTGTATCTGCTTTGTAGACCACGCCTCCAGATGCTGCAACGCCTTCAACATCTCCCCCGCACTCTTAAATCTTCTGTGTATATCCGGATGCATCGCTTTCGAAACAATGTTCGCCAGTGCATCGCTGTACACTTCGTTCAGGTACTTCAGTTCCACAAAATTTTCTCTGCGGGCATTCGGATATACCCCCGTCATCAGAAAATAAAATACTGCACCTGCACTGTACAGATCTGTTCGTCCATCCAAAACCACCTTACTGTCATCTGCACCGGCAAGAATCCGATCTGCCTTTTCCACCTGTTCCGGAGAAGCGAACTGATTGCTTAGTCCAATGAGGTCTTTATTACTCTCTCCGTCAATCGAAATAATGAAATCAATCAGACAGACATTTCCCTCTTCTGTGATCATAATATTGGCCGGTTTGATGTCACAGTGAAGGATCATCGGTTTCCTTGTATGTAAATACTCGAGAACTTCAAGAAGCTGCTGAAGCCAGATCAGCAGCTGTTCCTCCGAAAAGTGTATATTCTGTTTGCAATAATATTCCAGATCATGACCGGAAATATAGTCAATCACCGTATAAATCTGATCCCCGATCTGCAAAAAATCATA
>NZ_JALFPR010000146.1:0-10358 GCF_022785585.1 Oliverpabstia sp.
CATCTCAAATATCGACTCCAAAGCCCACAATCCCTAAAAATTTTCAGAAAATTCCACGAAATTCACCGAAATGTTCCTGTTGACAAGAAAAGTTAAATTTGTTACAATCACACCGTAACAAATCGTAACAAATTTGTAACAAATCGTAAAAAGAACGAAATCAACAGGAGGTAATTCAAGTGAATAAATTATGGAAAGCAGCAGGGATCCTGGGAGGTGTGCTGGTCGTTACAGCGGGATCAGGAACACTGGTACTTGCCGATGAGACATCCACAGAAGTTACAGATGATAATTCCGGGAGTTCGGTTCTCGATACGGATGAATGGGCGCAGAAAGCAGCTGCGAATGTAACCGACTATGCCAATATCCGTCAGGAAGGTTCGAAGGAGAGTGAACGTGTAGGGGTACTGCCGAAGGGGGCAGCGGCACAGGTGATAGAACAGCAGGGAGACTGGACGAAGATCACGTCAGGATCTGTAGAAGGATATGTGAAATCAGACCTTCTTGTATTTGGCGAAGAAGCAAAACATCTTTATAAGGAATCCTACGGCAGTCAGGGAACTGTGACAGCAAGTTCTCTCCGGGTACGCAAAGAGCCGTCTATGGATGCCGGTCAGATAGGAAGTATGAAACAGGGAAGCCGGGTAGAGATTCTGGGCCAGGAGGGAGACTGGTATCAGGTGTCATGTGGGGAAGATTCGGCTTATATGTTTGCGGAGTATATTCAGATAGAAGAAACTACAGCACTCAGTGTTGCGGAATATGAGACACAGAAGAAAGAAAAAGAACAGGCTGTGCAGCAGGTCAGCCAGACAGGAGCATCCATGTCTGCATCTGACAGTGAACTGGCGCTTTTGGCAGCAATTATTCAGTGTGAGGCAGGGGGAGAAAGCCACACAGGAAAAGTTGCCGTAGGAGCGGTTATCATGAACCGGGTAAGAAGCAGTCAGTTTCCGAACAGCATTACAGAAGTTGTCTACCAGAGTGGGCAGTTTTCTCCGGTAGCCAGCGGAATCCTTTCTTCTGTATTGAGCCAGGGAGCAAGAAGTGATTGTTATCAGGCAGCGCAGGAAGCACTTGCAGGATCCAATCCGATCGGAAGCGCACTGTATTTTAACAGTGGAAGCGGTCGTGGACAGCAGATTGGAAATCAGCATTTTTATTAAAAGTCAGCAGAAGAAAATGCCATCACCGAAGGTGGTTTTGAAGGCACTTTGGCTCATAACTGTGAAGATAGTGAACAGTTACTGATTAATTTAAGATAAGAAGGGAAAGCACCCCGTGCACCTGAAATGTAAGAACTAATTTAAAAAAATCTTACAATTTCAGAAGGCACGGGGTATTTCATTGCGTTTTCAGACAAAATATTGTATGATGGAAGAACCATAGAGAAAAGCACGCAGCGGATAATCAAAGTTATATTTTTCGGCTGCAGGGAATATGCAAGGATATGGAACATGTTTCTGAACAGAGGATAAAGAAGGAACATGCGTAACATACCAGAGGAAAGGGGGAGGAATATGGATGCGATTCTATGGCTGGCAGCAGTTGTTGTATTGCTGGTGATTGAAATTGCCACGCTGGGACTTACAACGATCTGGTTTGCCGGGGGTGCACTGATTGCCGGGATAGCAGCGGTAGCCGGTGCCGGAAGAGTAGTACAGTTTGTTTTGTTTCTGATTGTCTCACTGATCCTGCTGATTTTTACAAGACCGATTGCCATGCGATACCTGAATACCAATCGAACCCGTACCAATGCGGAAAGCCTGATTGGCAAGGAGGCGGTGGTAACACAGACGATAGAAAATCTGAAGAACCAGGGGCAGGTTATCGTCGGTGGTATCGAATGGACAGCACGGACCGATGATAATGAAAAAATGATTGAAAAAGATACGGTCGTGGAGATCGAACGTATCGAAGGTGTAAAACTGATTGTGAAAAAGAAAGGATAACAGGTAAGAAAAATGGGTGGACTTATATTTCTGATTTTGATTTTAGTGTTAGTGGTTGTCATTGTAACATCCTGTATCAAAGTAGTTCCACAGGCAAGAGCTTATGTCATTGAGCGTCTGGGACTGTATCAGGGAACCTGGGAGCCGGGATTACATTTTAAGGTTCCGGTGATTGACCGTGTGGCAAAGAGGGTAAATTTAAAAGAGCAGGTAGTAGATTTCCCACCGCAGCCGGTAATCACAAAAGATAATGTAACGATGAGAATCGATACGGTCGTATTTTACCAGATCACGGATTCCAAATCCTATACTTATAATGTAGAAAATCCAATCATGGCGATTGAAAATCTGACAGCGACCACATTGAGAAATATCATCGGTGATATGGAACTGGATGAGACGCTGACTTCTCGTGAAGTGATCAATACCAAGATGCGTGCGGCACTGGACATTGCCACAGATCCGTGGGGAATCAAAGTCAACCGTGTGGAACTGAAAAATATCATGCCTCCGGCAGCTATTCAGGAAGCCATGGAGAAACAGATGAAAGCAGAGCGTGAACGAAGAGAAGCGATCCTGATCGCAGAAGGTGAGAAAAAATCTACCGTTCTGGTAGCAGAAGGTAAGAAGGAATCTGCGATTCTTGAAGCAGAGGCGGAAAAACAGGCAGCCATTCTTCGGGCAGAAGCGGAGAAAGAAAAGATGATCCGTGAGGCAGAAGGTGAGGCGGAAGCGATCCTGAAAGTGCAGCAGGCGAATGCAGATGGTATCCGTTTCCTTAAAGAGGCCGGTGCAGACGAATCCGTTCTGACACTGAAGAGTCTGGAAGCACTGAAAGATATGGCAGAAGGTAAAGCAACCAAGATTATTGTACCGTCTGATCTGCAGGGGCTGGCCGGACTGGCAACTTCACTGAAAGAGATTATGACAGATAAAAATATTGAGAAAAAATAAATGATTTATAAAATGAGGGGGTAATGTTCTTCGGGGAGACCTGGGGGCGTTGCCCCTGTTTTCTATTATGGAGGAATAAACAGAAAAGCACAGGAAATGAAATATTATGAGAGGATGCTGTATATAAAACAAAGATAGCAGTAGATGGTAAGAGGAGAACAGGAGGTGTAAATATGTTGACACCGGTAATTGATACCAGCAAAGAATACGGGCTGGTTCTGGAAGGAGGAGGTGCCAAGGGCGCATATCAGATTGGAGCCTGGAAGGCACTGAAAGAAGCAGGGGTAAAGATCAATGCCGTGGCAGGAACAAGTGTCGGAGCATTGAATGGCGCGCTGATCTGTATGGATGAACTGGAGATGGCGCAACAGATGTGGAGTAATCTGACCTATTCTCAGGTGATGGATGTGGATGACACAAGGATGGAGCAACTCATGGAAGGGGAGGCACCTTTCTGGGAGGCTGTAAAAGATGCGTTCCGTCATATGAGTGAGGGTGGCGTAGATGTGACACCGTTAAAAGACATGCTGGATAAAGTGGTGGACGAAGAAAAAATCAGAAATTCATCCATTGATATTTTTATCAAAACATTCAGCGTGGATGCCATGAAAGAACTGGATATTGATCTGAAACAGGTAGAACCGGGACTGATGAAAGATTTTCTGCTGGCGAGTGCTTATATTTTCCCGTTATTTAAGAATGAAAAACTTCATGGAAAAACGTATATTGACGGAGGGGCGATCAATAATGTGCCGCTGGACTCTCTTGTGGATCGAGGGTATGAGAATATTATCGTGCTCCGGATCTTCGGAATCGGAAGGGAAAAAAGGGTAAAGATTCCGGAAGAAACCAATATCCTGACCATTGAACCGAGAGTGGATCTGGGAAATATTATCGACTTTAACCATAAAAAGAGTGTCCGGAACATGAAAATCGGATATTACGATGCGAAAAGAATGGTCTACGGGCTGAAAGGAAAGATTTACTATATTGAAGAAAATCAGGAAGAATGTTATTATTTAAAGCAGTTGGTGCAGATTCCGGAGAGCAGTCTGGAGAAACTGTGCCGGTGGCATCACTTCAAAGGGAGTGCAGAAACCCGTTACAGAAGCCTGACGGAACTGATCCTGCCGGGAACGGCTCTGGAATTAAAGCTTTCCAGAGAGTGGAATTATAAGGAACTGTATCTGGCGGCACTGGAAGCCACGGCGAAACTGTGCCGGGTATCGAAGTACCAGATTTATACCGTAGAAGGACTTGTGGAAAAGATACAGGAAAAGCTGGACCGTATGCCACAGGAAGAACGGGAAAAACTTCCGGCATTTACCGCATTTTTCGAAACGTGTGAAGTATGACGAATGTTTTAGAAGAAAATAGGGTGGATACCGGGAAATGAATTTACAGAAAGAGGAGGAATTATCATGAATTTAAAAGGACGTCATTTTCTGACATTAAAAGATTATACACCGGAAGAAATAGCATATCTGCTGGAACTGTCTGCAGATCTGAAGAAGAAAAAGAAAGAAGGAGTTCTGACAGACACGCTGCGCGGGAAAAATGTAGCACTGATTTTCGAAAAGACCAGTACCAGAACCCGCTGTTCTTTTGAAGTGGCGGCACATGACCTGGGCATGGGAACCACCTATCTGGATCCGAAGGGATCCCAGATCGGTAAAAAAGAAAGCATCGCGGATACAGCAAAGGTCCTGGGCAGCATGTACGAAGGAATTGAATATCGTGGCTTTGGGCAGGAAATCGTGGAAGAACTGGCGAAATATGCAGGAGTTCCGGTATGGAACGGTCTGACCAACGAATATCATCCGACCCAGATGCTGGCGGATATGCTGACCATTCAGGAAAACTTCGGAAGACTTAAAGGCATCAAACTGGTCTATATGGGTGATGCAAGATATAATATGGGAAATTCTTACATGATTGCCTGCGCGAAGATGGGCATGGATTTTGTGGCATGTGCACCGAAAAAGTATTTCCCGAATAAAGAACTGGTAGCTCAGTGTCAGGAGTATGCAAAAGCATCCGGTGCCACCATCACTCTGACAGAAGATGTGATGGAGGGAACAAAAGATGCAGATGTCATCTGTACCGATGTATGGGTATCCATGGGTGAGCCGGACGAAGTATGGGCGGAGAGAATCAAAGATCTTTCTCCATATAAAGTAACGAAGGAGGTTATGGCAAACGGTAAGAAAGAAGCAATCTTCCTGCACTGTCTGCCATCTTTCCACGATCTGAATACCGGTATCGGCAAAGAGATGGGAGAACGTTTTGGCCTGAAGGATATGGAAGTTACCGATGAGGTCTTCCAGTCGGAACAGTCCAAAGTTTTCCAGGAGGCGGAAAACCGTATGCATACCATCAAAGCGGTGATGGCGGCAACTCTGGGGGCATAATCCATGGAGTCAACAAAGACCAGAATCTTAAAAAAACTGCTGGAGACGGATGGCTATCTGTCAGGTCAGGAGTTGTGTGAACAGCTGGGAGTTTCCAGAACTGCGGTGTGGAAATACATGAAACAGCTGAAAGAAGAAGGCTATGAGATCGAGGCGGTACAGAATAAGGGATATTGTCTGAAAGATGTGCCGGATGTGCTGGGCGAGAGTGAGATCAAGAGCCGTCTGCATACCCGTTGGGCGGGCCAGACGCTGTATTATTATGATGAGATTGATTCTACCAATACCCAGATCAAGCGGCTGGCAGAGGAAGATGCGCCCCATGGAACCCTCGCGGTGGCGGATTATCAGAGTAGAGGAAAAGGGCGGCGTGGACGAGCCTGGGATTCTCCTCACGGAAGTGCTATTTATATGTCAATCCTGTTTCGCCCGGAGATCCGGCCGGATCGGGCTTCGATGCTGACCCTGGTGATCGGACTTTCCGTGACCCAGGCGATCCGGAGTAATCTGGGTCTGCAGGCACAGATCAAATGGCCGAACGATGTGGTACTGAACGGGAAAAAATTAGTAGGAATTTTGACGGAAATGAGCGCGCAGATGAACTATATTGAATATCTGGTGACAGGAATCGGAATCAATGCCAATCTGCGGGAATTTCCGGAGGAGCTGGAAGATAAAGCTACGTCTCTGCAAAAAGAGATCGGGCATAAAGTCAACCGTTCTGCACTGATCGCAGAATGTATGGAAAAAATAGAAGAAAATTATGAGATATTTGTAAAGACACAGGATCTGAGCGGACTGATGGCTGCCTATCAGGAAGCGCTGGTCAATCAGGATCAGCAGGTGCGTGTACTGGAACCGGGACATGAATACACCGGTGTGGCGAGAGGAATCAACGCCATGGGTGAGCTTCTGGTAGAAAAAGAAGACGGAACCATCACCGAGGTTTATGCGGGAGAGGTATCTGTCCGTGGGCTTTACGGATATGTATAGGAGGAAAGATGTACGCAGATCGAATCGTTTTATGTGGTGCCAGTGCCTACGAACAGAAATATTATTTTAATCCGGATTTTGACGCCCTGCCACAGCAGGTAAAAGAAGAACTGCAGATCCTCTGTGTGATGTATACCGAGGAGATTGGCGGTATCCTGACACTGGAATTCGATGAGGACGGAAACCTGGAATTCAAGACAGAAGCGCTGGATGCGGATGCGATGTATGATGAGATTGGCAGCGTACTGCGCATCAAACAGATCCGGAAAGAAAAACAGGAGCTGCTGGCATCTCTGGAGATGTATTACCGGGTATTCTTTCTTGGGGAAGAGATGGAAGACGGGGAGGAAGGATGAAACTTCAGATTGGAAATGTAACATTACCGAACCCAGTGGTTCTGGCTCCGATGGCAGGTGTGACAGACCTGCCATTTCGTCTCCTGTGCAAAGAACAGGGTGCAGGACTTTTGTGTATGGAGATGGTCAGTGCCAAGGCCATTTATTATAAGAATAAGAATACACAGGAGCTGATGCGGATCCTGCCGGAAGAGCGGCCGGTATCCTTGCAGCTTTTCGGCTCAGACCCGGAGATCATGAGTGAGATGGCAAAACAGATCGAAGAAAAGCCGTTTGATATTTTGGATGTCAACATGGGATGCCCAGTGCCGAAAGTGGTTAATAATGGTGAGGGATCCGCACTGATGAAAAATCCGAAACTGGTCCGTGAGATAGTAACGGCGATGGCAAAAGCGATTAAGAAGCCGTTGACGGTAAAGATACGAAAAGGATTTGACGATGATCATGTGAATGCGGTGGAGATCGCAAAGATCATCGAGGACAGTGGTGCAGCCGCGATTGCGGTTCACGGCCGGACACGACAGCAGTTTTATTCCGGAAAGGCAGACTGGGAAATCATCCGAAAAGTAAAAGAAGCTGTGTCCATTCCGGTGATCGGAAATGGAGATGTGGATTCACCACAGAAAGCAAAAGCACTTCTGGAAGAAACCGGATGTGATGGTGTGATGATCGGTCGTGCCGCGCAGGGGAATCCATGGATCTTTGCACAGACGGCAGAATATCTGGAACACGGCACAGTACCGAAGAAACCGGAGCTTTCTGAAGTGAAGGAGATGATTCGGCGCCATGCCGGTCTGCAGATGAAGTATAAGAGCGAGCTTACCGCGATGCGTGAGATGCGAAAACATGTGGCGTGGTATACGGCAGGGTATCCACATTCGGCACAGCTTCGGGCAGCAGTGAATGAAGTACAGAGCATGGAAGAACTGGAACAGTTGCTGGAAGGGTGGAACTGATCAGGATCATAAGTTTGTGTAGTGCGAAACGTGTCAGTGAGAACGGAGTGATCAGTAACACAAGGGGAGAATCAGCAGACGAAAACTTCCGGAATGGTTGACATTTTCACGCGTTTCCTTTATAATACTGTGATTGCACAAGGGAGAAAAACAAGTTCTTCAAGTACCGGAAAGCACAGAATCCATAGTGAAGTGAAGGTGAATGGAAGTTTCTGGTATGCAATGTAAAAACGTGTAATATCTATAAATAAGGGACATAATCTAACGCAGAAAATAAAATAGAAATAAAGAGTGATCATACCGTGTCAGATGATCACGGAAAGAAAGGAAACGTAGAAACATGGAAGCAAAGAAAAACTTACTCACATATGCCGGACTGAAAAAACTGGAAGATGAATTACATGACCTGAAGGTTGTAAAAAGAAAAGAAGTAGCAGAAAAGATCAAGGAAGCCAGAGAACAGGGAGACCTTTCCGAGAATGCAGAGTACGATGCAGCAAAAGATGAACAGAGAGATATCGAACTTCGTATTGAAGAGATTGAGAAGATCCTGAAAAATGCAGAAGTTGTTGTGGAAGATGAAGTTGACGAAGGCAAGATCAACGTTGGCTGTAAAGTAAAAGTTCTGGATATGGAATATGATGAAGAGATGGATTTTCAGCTGGTTGGTTCCACGGAAGCAAACAGCCTGCAGGGAAAAATCTCCAATGAATCTCCTGTTGGAAAAGCTCTGATCGGAGCAAAACAGGGTGATGTGGTAGATGTAGAACTGGCTGACGGCGAAGTTATGCAGTATAAAGTATTGAAAATCGAGAGAAATATCTAAGTAACAGGCAATATAAGTAACTATCAGCAAAAGACCAGAAGCGCTGTTTTCAGAATGGGAGACAGACGCATCGCAGCGAAAAAGAAGGAGTGAAAAAGGTGGCAGAGCAGAAGAAGCAGGAGCAGGATACGAATCAGTTATTAAAGGTGCGCCGTGAGAAACTGGCAGAACTGCAGGCAAACGGCAAAGACCCGTTCCAGATTACCAAATTTAACCAGACACATCATTCCCTTGAGGTAAAAGAGATTTATGAAGCGCATGAAGCGGAACTTCTCAAAGACCATAAGGAACCGGAAGTAGAAGGTCTGGATGAAGAACAGAAAAAAGAAGTTCTGAAGAAAGACTATGAAGAAAGAAGAAGCATCATGGATGCAAACCCGATTCATGTAGCCGTAGCAGGTCGTATGATGTTCAAGAGAGTGATGGGAAAAGCTTCTTTCTGTAATATCCAGGATCTGCAGGGAAATATTCAGGTATACGTGGCAAGAGATGCCATCGGCACCGATTCCTACGCAGACTTTAAAAAATCTGATATTGGCGATATTTTCGGTCTGGAAGGATTTGCTTTCAGAACAAGAACCGGTGAGATTTCTATCCATGCAGAGAAAATGACGCTGTTATCCAAGAGTTTACAGATCCTTCCGGAAAAATTCCATGGTCTGACCGATACGGATACCCGTTATCGTCAGAGATATGTAGATCTGATCATGAACCAGGAAAGCAAGAAAGTCTTTATCAAACGTTCTCAGATCCTCAAAGAGATCCGTAACTTCCTTTCCGGCCGTGACTTCATGGAAGTAGAGACTCCGATGCTGGTTGCAAATGCAGGTGGTGCTGCGGCAAGACCGTTCGAGACACATTACAATGCACTGAACGAAGATGTAAAACTGCGTATTTCTCTGGAACTGTACCTGAAGAGACTGATTGTTGGTGGTCTGGAGAGAGTCTTCGAGATTGGACGAGTATTCCGTAATGAAGGTGTGGACACCCGTCATAACCCGGAATTCACCCTGATGGAGTTGTATCAGGCTTATACTGATTATGAAGGTATGATGGAACTGACCGAGTCCATGTTCCGTTATCTGGCAGAAAAAGTCTGCGGTTCTACAAAGATTTCTTACAACGGTATCGAGATTGATCTCGGAAAACCGTTTGAACGTCTGACCATGAACGATGCCATCAAAAAATATGCAGGTATCGATTTCGACCAGGTTGCAGATGATGAAGCTGCAAAAAAACTGGCAGAAGAACATCATATCGCATACGAAGAGCGCCACAAAAAAGGCGATATCATCAACCTGTTCTTCGAAGAGTTCTGCGAGAAAGAACTGATCCAGCCGACCTTTATTATGGATCATCCGATTGAGATCTCACCGCTGACCAAGAAGAAACCTTCCGATCCTACCAAGGTAGAACGTTTCGAGCTGTTTATCAACACATGGGAAATGTGTAATGCATACTCCGAGTTGAACGATCCGATCGATCAGCGCGAACGTTTTGCAGCACAGGAAGAAGCATTTGCAGCAGGTGATGATGAAGCCAACCATACAGATGAAGACTTCCTGAACGCTCTGGAGATCGGTATGCCTCCGACAGGTGGTATCGGATACGGTATCGACCGTCTGGTTATGTTGCTGACAGACAGCCAGGCCATCAGAGATGTGCTTCTGTTTCCGACCATGAAGTCCCTGGACGCTGACAAGAAAGCTTCCAAGACTTCTGAAGCAGCTCCGGCAGAGGCTGAAAAACCGGTTGAAAAGATTGATTTTTCTAAGGTAAAAGTCGAGCCATTGTTTGAAGAAATGGTTGATTTTGATACATTCAGCAAGTCAGATTTCCGTGCAGTAAAGGTTAAAGAGTGTGTTGCAGTACCGAAGTCAAAGAAACTGTTACAGTTTACTCTTGATGAC
>NZ_JALFPR010000172.1:0-7552 GCF_022785585.1 Oliverpabstia sp.
CCTTCCATAAAACGTTCCTGGTCGGTATCCTCGATACGCAGCATGAACTTTCCGCCTTCATGTTTTGCGATCAGATATGCATATAATGCCGTTCTTAAGTTTCCTACGTGCATTCTTCCGGTAGGGCTTGGTGCAAATCTTGTTTTTACTGTGCTCATAATATTTCGCTCCTGTTTTATAATGTAAATGTCCCGGATTGCTGTGTGTTTTGCACACGCACGATCCTTATCCTATTCAAGGTAAAAGGTGTGGAATTAATCCTCCACACCTTTGTTTTTTAAGTATTCAATTATGTCTCCGACGGTTTCCACATCTGACAATTCCTCTGCCGGAATCTCCAGTCCGTATTCTTCTTCCAGAGCCATAACCAGTTCAAATAAATCCAGTGAATCTGCTCCCAGATCATCTTTAAATGAGGTGTCAAGACCAATTGTCTCACCATCACAGTTCAACTGCTCTGCAATAATCTCTCTCATTTTTTCAAGCATATCTTTTATCTCCTTCATAAAGCATTTTCGACTTTACGCCTTTGTTTAACGAAAGTATAGCTATTATAAAATCATTTGTCAACCCATTCAGGAAAATATGCAAAAAACTTTATTTCTCTGTTACTGTTCCCTCTATTCTCAGTAACACGCTTCGCAGTGCACAGAATTTATGCTGTTTCTGCCTCCGTGATGTCTTCTCCCGTCGTCTGGATCCTTCCCGACACACTCAGGGCAATTCCCATCTCTGCCATCAAAAACAGGATCGACGTACCTCCGTAACTGACAAATGGAAGCGTGATACCGGTTGTAGGCATCAGATTCAATACTACGCAAAGGTTCAGGATTACCTGCAATGCAATATGTACAAAGATTCCTGTCACAACCAGCGTTCCATAAAGGTCCGGCGCATTCTGCGCGATAAAAAACAGCCGGTATAACAGATACCCAAACATCAGCAGTAATAATGCCGCACCGAAAACTCCCAGTTCCTCACATACAATCGAAAAGATCATATCATTCTGCGCCTCAGGAATCGTTCCCAGCTTCTGCGCACTGTTGCCAAGTCCTTTTCCGAAAAATCCGCCGCTTCCGATTGCGTACAGTCCCTGCAGCACCTGGTAGCCGCCGGATGACATATTGGCCTCCGGATGCAGCCAGGATAAGATTCTTCGGATACGAAAGTTATCACTGGTAGTCATCGTCATACCCATGTAAGCAATGACACTTCCTGCCACCACGCTGGTACCGAGAGCCAGTACAACAAAAGGCTTTGTTTTCGGATGTGCAATAAAAATCATAACGACGGCGATTCCTCCGATAATCATACCGGTACTCAGATTATCCGTAAAAACAAAAGCCGCACCCGCCTGTATCATACCAAAGATCAGCAGCCAGATTACTGCCCTCAATTGCTTTACCTGTTTTCCCATCTTGATAACAAGTATAGGCATATAAATAATAATCGCTATCTTGGCTATCTCTGCCGGCTGAAACTGAATACCCAGCTTTAACCATCGTCTGGAACCATAGGCTTCCACTCCAAATGGAGTAAACCGCACCATCGCCATCAGTACAACTGATATCAGGTACAAAGTTCCTGCGAATGGAATCATCAGATGATAATCCCATTTTGAAATAAAGATGGCAACAGCGATCGCTCCCACACTGATCAGTGCCTGCCTGCGGAAATAATACATATCATCTCCATGAAATTTCATCTGTGCTTCATACGCACTGGTACTGTATAACATAATCAGCCCGAAGCAGATCAGCAGAATTACAATCGCAAGAAGATTATAATCATAATATGCCCCCCGGTTGCTTTTCTTTTTTCTTCTTTTTTTCTCTTTTTGTTCCATGTAATACCCTCATTTCTTTCCATGCTCCCCTTGAGCGTGTCTGAAAATGATTTTCCTATATACCTCTTCCACGCTCCGGTATCCTGCCGGAGGTTTCAGCCGGATATCTTTGTTAAGTATATCACTATTAAAAAGAGAAAAAAACCCCCAGACATCTCTTTTTTTATGTTTCTGAGATGTCCGGAGGTTCTGTTTTATCTAAGGAGAATGTTTACTTTTTATTCTACATCCTGCAGTGCATCCGTATCTTCTTCACCGGTGCGGACTTTTACGACTCTGTCAACATTGTATACAAAGATCTTGCCATCGCCGATATGTCCGGTATACAGAACTTTCTTTGCAGCTTCGATGACCTGATCGACCGGAATGCTGCTGACTACCACTTCTACTTTTACTTTTGGAAGCAGGGTTGCATCGATTTCAACACCACGGTATTTCTCGCCGGCACCTTTCTGAACGCCACAGCCCATAACCTGTGTAACGGTCATACCGGTGACACCCAGATCGTTCATAGCTTTTCTCAGTTTGTCATATCTTGACAGTTTCGAGATGATAACTACTTTATACATACCGGTATCTGCTGCTGCCGGAGCTTTTACTACTTTAACTGCTGCATTTTTCTGTGCATCAGATGCTGCTTTGTAATCATCTGTACCAAGGTTTGTATTTTCATTGACATCCATCATCATGGTGTTGGAAACATCCATGATACTGAATCCTGAGTAAGCAGATGCCAGACCATGTTCCATTGCATCCAGACCTACGATTTCCTCTTCCTCGGTAACTCTCAAGCCTACAACAGCACGGATCACAAGGAAAGTGATGGTGATTGTTACTACGGTCCATGATGCTACTGCTGCAAAACCGATCAGCTGTTTTCCAAGAAGAGTAAATCCACCGCCGTAGAATAGACCGACCAGATCATCATTTCCAGGTGCGGATGTGGTTGCGAACAAACCAACGGAAATAGTTCCCCAGATACCATTTAAGCAATGAACTGCTACTGCACCAACCGGGTCATCTACACGTAATACATAGTCAAGGAACCATACACCGAATACTACCAGCAGACCTGCTACGATACCGATAATGATTGCTCCCAGAGCATCTGTAACATCACAAGGAGCTGTAATAGCTACCAGACCTGCCAGAGATGCGTTCAGACACATAGATACATCTGGTTTTCCGTAACGAACCCAGGTAAAGATCATACAGGTTACGGTTGCGATCGCCGGAGCGATGGTTGTTGTTACGAAAATAGAACCAAGCTGTTCCACAGATGTTGCTGCTGCGCCGTTAAATCCATACCAGCCAAGCCACAGGATAAATACACCAAGTGCACCGATTGCCAGGTTGTGTCCCGGAAATGCATTGACTTTTGTGATTTTTCCGGATTTATCTTTCGTGAATTTTCCGATACGCGGCCCAAGAATCTTGGCACCGATCAGTGCGGAGATACCACCTACCATATGAATCGCACAGGATCCTGCAAAATCATGGAATCCCATCTGGGCAAGCCAGCCGCCGCCCCAGATCCAGTGTGCTTCGATCGGATAAATCAGTGCGGAAATCACACCGGAGTAAATACAATAGGATAAGAATTTTGTTCTTTCAGCCATAGCTCCGGAAACAATAGTTGCGGTTGTTGCACAGAATACCAGGTTGAATACGAAGTTAGACCAGTCAAAATCTGCATAACTTGTAAAAATATCAAATCCCGGCTTTCCGATCAGCCCTACCATATCTTCTCCCAGTAACAGGCTGAAACCTATCAGGATAAAGGTACAGGTACCAATACAAAAATCCATCAGGTTTTTCATGATAATGTTACCAGTGTTTTTCGCTCTGGTGAAACCTGCCTCTACCATCGCGAATCCTGCCTGCATCCAGAATACCAGTGCAGCACCGATCAGGAACCATACGCCAAATACCTGACCGTTCAGAACTTCCATAATTTCTTCTGTCATACTTTTGTCCTCCTCTTTCTTTGTAATGAAAAAAGCGAAACAACGACGCTTTGCTTCTATATATAATATAAGATAAGAAGCTGCAAAACGCCGTTGTTTCGCTTTTTTCAAGCCCTGCCGTATCATCGAAAACAGAGTGTGCGATTTTCTTTAATACGACAAAAGGCACTACGGATGTTTTTCCATAGCGCCTTTGCTTTGTATGGGTGTATCTTACACCTTAGTTTCTATCCTGTCAATAAAAATTTTATAGTTTTTTTATATTTGTCACTTCTGTCTATTTTCCATAAATTATTATTTTAATTTTCTACATTTTTACTGTACACATTCTCCCTGACAATCGCATGGTTCCCGTGTCAGCCCGATATCAAAGCTCGGATTCATCTGGTAGAAGTTCTTACTGTTCAGCTGATCCTGGAGAGACTGGAGGGCTTCACCGAACCGTTGGAAGTGTACCACTTCTCTCGCCCGCAGGAATCGGATCGGGTCCGCAATCTCCGGAATATCCCGCACAACCCGCAGGATATTGTCATAGGTGCTCCGTGCTTTCTGTTCCGCAGCCATGCTCTCAAACATATCCGTGACCGGATCGCCCTTGGACTGGAACTCACAGGAGTTAAACGGAATCCCTCCCGCCGACTGCGGCCAGATCCCTACAGCATGATCCACATAATAATCCGCAAATCCCTGGTTTTCAATTTCTTCCACAGTGAGGTTTGCAGTCAGCTGATGAACGATCGTGGATACCATTTCGAGATGTCCGAGTTCTTCTGTCGCTACATCGGTAAGAACCGCCATGCAGACACGGTTCGGAGCGGTGAAACGCTGGGAGAGATAGCGCATCGAGGCACCGATCTCGCCGTCCGGGCCACCGTATTGTGTTGCAATAATCTTCGCGATCCGTGCATCCGTTTTCGTGATATTTACCGGATATTGCAATCGTTTTTCATATATCCACATACACTAACACCTGCCTTTCCCGGATCTTTCCCATGGCCATGGCTGCATCATCCATTCCCATGAATGACAGTCGGTCTCATCGATCAGATCCATTGTCAACGGTCCGAAACGTCTGGCATATTCTTCCATCGCTTCCCGGCGTATCCCTGCCTGTTTATGGTAGTATGCCATGGCCTCCTGATCCTGTGGGTGAGTGTCCATATAAAGCAGGGTATCATAAGCTGCAAATGCCGACTGCCCGATGGTTTCCATCAGCTGTGCTTTACTTCGTTCTCCCTGGCAGGTACAGTTATTTCGTCCCATCATCGCCTGCATCCGCCTCCTTTTCCACAAAATGGTTTACAAAGTTCCGGGAAAATTGTTCCGAGCTGAAATCCACGGGCAGGTTCATATACCTTTCCAAATTTCTGCATTGGCACATATGCCATTGCCAGCGGAAGCTTCTGCAAATGTTCCTGTACGGATGTTTCCTGCATACGATCACATATATTTGTGCAGGTTTTACTGGTAGAATCCATCGGAATCATCGATTCTCTGTTTCCTGTCATATTGCCACAGGTCCGGTTTCTGCAATTACCGGAAACATTCCGGCAATTCATACGATAGGAATCCATTCTCTTCTCCTTACTTCTGAGTTTTGTTTCTCTTTATCATATGAATGTGTGCAAATTTTCGTGTTTCCGTCCTGTTCTACTTCGTCTTATTTATGATACAGTCGCCTACCATATCCGCTACTGCCAGTGCTCCGTCTTTGTTCAGACGAACACCGTCTTCCTGATACCATTCCGGATGTTTCTGACTGTAGCTGTATAGATCCAGAACCGTCAGCTTATTCTTTTCACCAATGGTTTCGATCACATTTTTAATTTCTTCTACTCTTTTTGCCCTCTCTTCCATCTCTGTGCTTCCATCAGACTGTATCATCGGCGGCGTGACCAGCCAGATTTCCGGACTGCTCTTTAAATCCTGATAACCTTTGATCAGGGATTGATAATCTTTCTGAAACGTATCGATATCCGTCCAGTTTTCCTCTGTAGTATCGTTTGTTCCAAGCATCATAACAACAAGATTGGCTTTATATTCCGTACTGCTCTCATAGCGTTCTTCCTTTGTATACGGCTTTTTACTCTTTTTCTGAACCGCAGCGCCTTCCACACCGAAATTACCGATCCGATATTTTTTTTCTGCCTGTTCCATGTATTTCTGTAACTGTACCGGGTAACAGTTATCTTCCCGCTCTTCCACAGCAGTTCCAAAAGTTAATTCATCCCCTATACATGCCACTTTTAATTTTTGCTGATCCGCTGTATTTTGCATCAGATTCCAGAAAATCAATACAACTGCTACCAGTCCAAAGGCAACAGCCCGCTTTTTCTTCTTCTGTTGTTCCATTTTTCTGCTCCTTTCTGCTACTGTCTTTTTCTATTTTGTGATATCTTTTTCTTTCTGTCAATTTCATTAAAAAATACTGTCATTTTTTACAACAGATTTTACTTTTCTCCATCAATTTTCTCCATATTGTTTCTTGCATTTTTTCTCCATGACTCTTAGAATACGTATGGTTACTGATTTGTAATCATTTCACTTTTATATAGAAAGGATTCCTCATGGACACTACTGTAAAGGCAACTGCCGTATCAGGTCATCAGCGTGAATATCTGTTTGACAATTATAAAGTATTATTGATTCTTCTGGTAGTCATCGGTCACTTTATTGAACCGAGCAATGATCAGAATCCGTTCCTCTACGAATTAAAATGGGGAATCGTGGCGTTCCACATGCCCGCTTTTATCTTTATTTCCGGATATTTTTCCAAACGGATCCCATCCTTAAAAAAAATGCTTTGTGGACTGGTCATTCCCTATTTTGTATACGAGATTCTTTATTATCTTTTATACACCTTTATACTGGACAAAGAGACCGGCTTTTATTTTACAAGGCCGAAATTTTCCCTCTGGTATCTGATGGCACTGTTCGCCTGGAGACTGTTGTCTCCTCTGATTGAGAAAATTCCAGGCTGCATGGTTTTGTCAGTCATTGCCGGACTTCTTATTGGATTCACTGATTTTGGAAATTTTCTTTCCATTCCGCGTATTCTGTTTTTCTTCCCGTTCTTTCTTGCCGGGAAAAAATTTGATTCTTCTTCCCTCGCACGTTTTCGGAACCGGAAGGGATATCTGTGTGCTCTGACCATCCTGGGAAGTTTTGCCGTCTTTTTATTTACTGACAAGTACCATCACCGTCTGAATCAGAAGATTTTCTATGGACGATACTCTTACGCAGATATGGATATGAGTTCCGTCGAAGGCGTACTTGTCCGCATCGGCTGTTATCTGATCTCTTTTCTTCTGATCTACCTGTTCATGCTGGTACTTCCGACCGAAAAGAAATCCTACTCTTATCTGGGAGAGCGTACCATGGCAATCTATATCTTTCACGGTTTCGTCTACAGCTGCCTCAAATACGGTTCTTCTATTCTGACTTCGGTTGAGAGCAATCTGGAATGTCTGTATCTGCTGACATTCTGCTTCTTCCTGGTGTGGTTTTTATCAAGAAAACCTTTTGTATTATTTACAAATAAGATCGCCCATCTTTTCTGATGCGCGATCTTATTTTAATTTACGCTAGAGCGTGTCTGAAAAAGACTTTTCGTGAGTTGCGAGTCCCAATTTGTGGGAGATTTTATCCGAATGAGGGCGGCGTAGCGGGCTACGGCAACCGAATGAGGGTAAAATATACCGCAAAGTGGGGCTTGCAGATTGCGGAAATGATTTTTCAG
>NZ_JALFPR010000020.1:0-14856 GCF_022785585.1 Oliverpabstia sp.
TCTTTCACCAACTTATCATTTTTAAATCATCCGAAAAAATCTCAATGCGTCCACAATCGCATCCTCTTTCTCTTTTGGACACTGTGGATGCTTTGTATCTTCCGACTTAGGCAAATTATAGTTCTCACGCTCTATGATTCCATACTTAGCTTGTACCTGTGCAATATAAAGGTTAGACACCTTCATTCCATCATTATGCACAGCTACATATTTCTTAATCTCCTCATACGTAGCCTTACTCTCCGCACTGGTCAGATCCATCTCATCCATATCCATCGTCACATTCACATGATGCTTCGCTTCATGGAGTTTGGACAAAAGACATACCGTCTCCACATGCACCGTATGAGGAAACTGATCCACCCCCTGCACCTTCTTAACTTCATATCCTTCCCCCCGCAGATATTTCAGATCCCGGGCCAGAGTCGCAGAGTCACAACTTACGTACACGATCCGTTTCGGCTGCATCTTTACCATCGTAGCCAGTACGCTCTCTTCGCATCCTTTCCGTGGCGGATCTACCACGATCACATCCGCATAGATGCCTTCTTTTTCGTATTTTTCCGGCAACACTTCTTCCGCTTTTCCTACAAAGAATTCTGCATTCGTGATATGATTCAGCGTTGCATTTCGTTTTGCATCCTCGATGGCAGCCGGGACAATCTCCACGCCGTAGACCTGTTTGGCTTTCTGGGCTAGGAAGAGGGAGATGGTTCCGATTCCGCAGTAGAGATCCCAGACCGTCTCATTTCCTTCCAGACCTGCGTATTCCAGTGCTTTTTCGTAAAGTTTCTGTGTCTGCACCGGGTTGACCTGATAAAAAGACTGCGGAGAAATCTGATAGGCGATCGGTCCGATGGTATCGGTGATATATTCCTTGCCCCATAAAAGTTTCCCTTTTCTCCCCAGAATCACGTTCGTCTTTTCCCTGTTGATATTCAGAGAAATACTGGTCATCCCCGGAATCTTGCAAAGCCTCGCGATCAGTTCTTCCGCCTCCGGGATGTAGCCGCCGTTGACAACAAGGCAGACCATAATCTCTTTCGACTGGAATCCATAACGGATCAGTACGTGACGCACCAGACCCTTCCCGGTCATCTCATCATAGGCCGGAATATCATACGCTTCCATATGCGCCAGTACCAGATTCAGAATCTGTTCGTTGACCTCCACGCCTAGATAGCACTTCCTGTTGCTGATGATCGAGTGAGTTCTTCCGGCATAGAATCCGGCGATCAGATGCCCTTCTTTGTCGCATCCCACCGGAAACTGCGCTTTGTTTCTGTAATGGTACGGATCTTCCATGCCGATGATAGGCTGCATCGGAATCTCTTCTTTCTGAAAACCGCCGATCCGGATCAGATTATTTTCAATCTTCTGCTGTTTGTATGCCAGCTGTTTTTCATAAGAAAGTGCCTGGATCTGGCAGCCGCCGCACTGACGGGCGTACGCACAGCGTGGCTCGACCCGGTCTTTCGACGGCTCCATGATCTCCACCAGTCTGGCATAACCGTAATTTTTTTTCGCCTTCATGATCTTTGCCTGTACTTTATCGCCGATCACTGTGTCTTTTACAAATACGGTATAACCGTCCACTTTTCCGATTCCTTCCCCGTCATGTCCCATATCCTCGATGGTTACAGTCAGAAGATCATTCTTTTTGTATTCCATGGATCTGCCCTTTCTTTACATACTGGTTTTACGGATATTTGATTCAAACAGCCGGTTGTAGCCAAGCCATTCGTTCGGATCTTTCGCATTGTCGAAAAGCTCGGTAAATGTTTCCATCTTGGCATCCGTGTTGTCTGCCATATTCAGCGCTGCCGCCTCCATCAGTGCCGGTTTCTTCGGGGAACCGTATTCCAGTTCTCCATGGTGCGCCAGGATGCAGTGCTTTAACTCACTCTCCACTTTTGCCGGGAAATCCGGGATCTCACGGATCGCATCGTGGAGCATCTCCGCTCCAATCATAATATGGCCCAGCAACTGTCCGTCATCGGTATAATCATTCATCGGAAATGCAGAAATTTCTTTCGTCTTTCCGATATCATGAAAGATTGCTGCGGTCAGAAGCAGGTCGCGGTTCAGTGCAGGGTAGGCTTTCGTATAAAAATCGCAGAGTTTGGTCACATTTAACGTATGCTCCAGCAGTCCGCCCACAAAACCGTGGTGTACTGTCTTGGCTGCGGAATTGAAGCGGAAGCGTTTGATGAATGCTTCATCCTCCACAAAAAACAGTTCTAACAGACGGGACAGGTATGGATTTTGGATGGTTTTGATAATCGCCATCAGTTCTCCGTACATCTCGTCGATATCACATTTGCTCACCGGAAGATAATCTGTGGGATCGTACTCTCCCTCACGGGCTTTTCTTGCACGCTTGATGTTCAGCTGCAGTGCACCTGCAAAATTGGTGACATCTCCCATGATTTCAATATAATCCAGTGTTTCAAAATCATCAATCCCCAGCGAATTCGGATCCCAGATCTTGGCATCGATTGTCCCGGTCTTGTCCTGCAGAATCACATTTTCATATGGTTTTCCGTTTTTTGTCACTGCTGCCTGTTTATGTTTGCAAAGGTAAATTCCGGACACCCGGCATCCCTCAAAAAATTCCTGAATAAATTTCATATAATCTCCTTCCGTCTTTCTGCCTGATTTTCTGTCAGTGAAAACTCCGCAGAAGTTTTGTGGTATAGAAAGCCATCGCCCCTATACCACATGTTTTATCTCACTATTCTTTTTTTACAGATTCTTTTATAGTTTATAACGCATCCAGCGTTACGTCAAACACTATTTCCACATATCCTTCCGCACCTTTTCGCATCGCCGTCACTTTGATCTTCTGATCCTTTTTCGACTGATCCAGGCGTGTTCGCAGTCTCGACAGCGTCTCGACACTTTCATTTCCCACTTTCACGATCACATCTCCGTTCTGGATCCCAGCGTTCATCGCCGGAGAATCTTCCTCCACGGAGTTTACATAAATACCTGTAGGAATTCCGGTTTTCTGTGAGAGACTGCTGCTGATATCCTGTCCCCGGACACCGAGGTATATCAGATCTTCATTATTTGACAGTTGCTCAATCAGTTTCCGGAGATCCGAGATTGATAATGCCGTCACCACCCCGGTATCCGCCTCCCCGGAAAAAGACTGCGCGATCACACCCACGATCTTTCCGTCCAGATTGACCAGAACCCCGCTTCCCTCGCTGTTTCCCATAATATCCGTCGTAAACAGATGATATTCACTGTCCACCGTACTTTTCACATTTGTTGTGGAAGTCACCCGGCCGCAGACTACTGAATCCGGATAACCGGACGGACTTCCCAGTGCCAGTACCAGATCTCCCTGATTCACCGAAGATGCGCTTCCCAGTTCACCCACTGCAATCACATCTCTTGTCTCTTTGCTGAGATCATTTCTGGAAATCTTGATCACTGCAAGTCCGGTAGCCTCATCCTGTTTGAGAAAATGCCCGTCTACCGTATTGCCATCACAGAAGGTCACAAGAATCCGGTCCACCGTATCCACCACCCGGTATTCTGTCAGCACGTAGTATTCTTTTCCCGTATCTGCCACCAGAAAGCCGGAGGCCTGCTTTTCGTTTTCAAAGGAATTATTCATCCAGTCCACATCGTTGGTAAATCCCTGTACCACAACTACAGAACTTTTCGGCTCACTGGCTGCCTCTGAAATCTGCTGATACAGATCCGAATATTCCTGCAGAGTCAGCGGCTCTTTTTGTGTCTCCGTGTCTGTTGTATCATTTTCATCGGTCGGCGCATCTCCGCTTTCTTCTTCCGGTATCTCCTGCTGAGGAGTATTTTCTTCGCCCCCGTCCGTCGATGCTCCCTCCACGATATTCACTCTCGGCTGTTCTTCCTCCGGTCGGAAATAAGGCACCGACTTTACAAATACAAATGCCGCAATCACACCGAACAATACCGCTCCTGCTGCCACTCCTGCCGCACTCACCGCGATTTTTCGTTTATCCAGAGGCTTCTTTTTCATCACTTCCCGGTAAAAATCGTATTCGTCCTGCTTGTGATCATTCTTTTTATCCATACACTTAGTCTCCTGTCTCTGACTCCAACTGTAACTGCACCGTTTTTCCCTGTGTTTTGAACTCTGCTTTTCCGTAACACAATGGAAAAACGGCTGCTGCCTGAGAATTTCCTTAATATTTTATCAAATATATATGAACATTTTATGACATACCGAAAAAACTTTTTGCTGCCCGGCTTTTTGCCTTTCTTTTCCTTCTCAGATAGAGTAGAATAAGGCGTATAGAAAGGATATAACATTATGAATAACAAAGCTTTAAAAACACTGGAATATACCAAAATCATCGAGATGCTTGCAGCCCATGCTTCTTCCCCTCTCGGAAAGATCCGCTGCGAGGATCTTCTTCCTTCCTGTTCACCAGGAGAGATTGAATATAAGCAGGAACAGACTCAGGATGCCCTGTCCCGTCTGTTTCAGAAAGGAAACATTAACTTCGGCAGTGCCAAAGATATCCGCGGTTCCCTGAAACGCCTTGAGATCGGAAGTACCCTGGGGATCACAGAACTGTTGCAGATCTGTGCCCTTCTGGATAATACCTCCCGGGTAAAATCTTACGGCCGCCGTGAAAAAGAAAATGAACAGAGGGACTCTCTGGATGATCTTTTCGATGCCCTGGAACCTCTGCCGCTGTTAAATACAGAGATTCGTCGATGCATCCTCTCCGAAGACGAGATCGCCGATGATGCAAGCGCAACCTTAAAACAGATCCGCCGTTCGATGAAAGTGACCGGAGAACGCATTCATACACAGCTTGCCGGTATGGTCAACGGCTCCGCAAGAACATATCTGCAGGACGCTGTGATCACCATGCGAAACGGCCGCTACTGTATCCCGGTCAAAGCCGAATACAAAAGCCAGGTACCTGGTATGATCCATGATCAGTCTTCCACCGGTTCCACCCTCTTTATCGAACCGATGGCGATCGTAAAACTGAACAATGAGATCCGTGATCTGGAGATGAAAGAAGCGGCAGAGATTGAAGTCATCCTGGCTTCTTTAAGTAACATGGCTGCCCAGGAACGTGAAAATCTCCGCTATAACCTGGAAAATCTGGTAGAACTGGACTTTATCTTTGCCCGCGCTGCCCTTGCCATGGATATGAATGCCACACGACCGATCTTTAATACCAAAGGCTATATCAACATCCGCAAAGGCCGTCACCCACTGATCGACAAGAAAAAGGTTGTTCCGATCGATATCCATCTTGGAAAAGAATTTCATCTGCTCATCGTTACCGGTCCGAATACCGGTGGAAAAACTGTTTCCTTAAAAACCGTCGGGCTTCTGACTCTGATGGGTCAGGCAGGTCTTCATATTCCTGCACTGGATCGTTCTGAATTATCTGTTTTTGAGGAGGTATATGCGGATATCGGAGATGAACAGAGTATCGAACAGTCACTCAGTACCTTCTCCTCCCATATGACCAATGTGGTTTCCTTTATCGAAAAGGCCGATCCGAAGTCCCTCGTTCTCTTCGATGAACTGGGTGCCGGTACCGACCCGACGGAAGGTGCCGCACTGGCAATCTCGATTCTGAACTATCTGCAAAAACAGGGCATCCGTGCTATGGCAACCACGCATTACAGTGAGTTGAAAGTGTACGCACTCTCCACACCGGGTGTGGAAAATGCTTCCTGTGAATTTGATGTGGAAACGCTTCGTCCTACCTACCGCTTACTGATCGGTGTTCCCGGAAAGAGTAATGCCTTTGCCATTTCCAGTAAGCTGGGACTGCCATCGTATATTATCGATGATGCAAAAAAACAGATCAGCCAGGAAGACGAGTCCTTCGAGGATGTGATCTCCACCCTGGAAGAAAACCGTATCACCATCGAAAAAGAACGCATGGAGATTGCCCGCTACAAGATCGAAGTCGAAGATCTGAAAAAACAGCTGGAGACCAAGCAGGAAAAACTGAATCAGCAGCGTGACCGGATCCTCCGGGAAGCCAACGAGCAGGCACATACAATCCTCCGTGATGCAAAAGAATATGCGGATCAGACGATCAAAGACTTTAACAAATTCGGAAAAGCCAATATTTCCATCAAAGAAATGGAAAATAAACGACAGGATCTCCGTAAGAAGATGAACAAAGTCGAAAGCAATATGTCCAGGAAAGAAAAGAAGGTCACAGGTAATCTGAAGCCTTCCGATCTGCATCTGGGCGATGGTGTGAAAGTACTGAGTCTGAATCTCAAAGGAACGGTAAGCACCCTCCCGGATGCCAAAGGTTATCTTCTGGTACAGATGGGTATCATGCGATCCAAGATCCATATCTCCGATCTGGTACTGTTACAGGAAGAAACCGTGATCTCCGCACCGAATATGCAGCGCACCAGCGCCGGGAAGATCAAGATGTCAAAATCTTCATCCGTCGGCATCGAGATCAACCTGCTTGGCCGCACCGTCGACGAAGCCATCGCGGAACTGGATAAGTATCTGGATGATGCATATCTGGCACATATTCCAAGTGTCCGTGTCGTTCACGGAAAAGGTACCGGAGCCCTGCGGAAGGGCATCCATAACTATCTGCGCCGGGTAAAATATGTCTCTTCCTTCCATCTTGCAGAATTTGGCGAGGGAGATGCCGGTGTTACGATTGTAAATTTCAAGAAATAAAATAACTATTCAGTAGGTAATATCCCGCTACAACAAGGAGTTTTTATGGTATCCAAACAGAAAATAATGATTGTAGACGATGACAACAACATCGCCGAACTGATATCTCTTTATCTTACCAAAGAATGTTTTGAGTGTAAGATTGTCAACGACGGGGAGGAAGCTTTGAGTGCATTTCCTTCCTTTCAGCCGAACCTGATCCTCCTGGATCTGATGCTTCCCGGTATGGACGGCTATCAGGTCTGCAGAGAGATTCGCCACAAATCCAATGTACCGATCATCATGCTCTCTGCAAAAGGAGAAGTTTTTGATAAGGTGCTCGGCCTGGAACTGGGTGCTGACGATTATATGATCAAACCTTTCGATTCCAAAGAACTGGTAGCCAGGGTCAAAGCGGTTCTCCGCCGTTTCCAGCCTGCCCCTTCCGCTCCGTCGGCACCTGCCGGAAAATACGTGGAATATCCGGATCTGATCATCAATCTGACCAACTATTCCGTTATCTATCAGGGGATGACCATCGACATGCCGCCAAAGGAACTGGAACTTCTGTATTTTCTCGCTTCCTCACCTAATCAGGTATTTACCAGAGAACAGCTTCTGGATCATATCTGGGGATATGAATACATCGGCGATACCCGTACCGTAGACGTACATATCAAGAGACTGCGTGAAAAGATCAAAGATCATCCGTCCTGGTCGATCAGTACTGTATGGGGCATCGGTTACAAATTTGAGGTTAAATCCTGATGAAACAAACACTGTATTCCAAATTTATCACAGCCTATATTTTTCTCGGTATTCTCGGAACGGTGTTAATCTCTACGCTTGGATCTTCCCTGATCCAGAAACATATTCTGGAAGACACCGGAGCCGCCCTGTACAAAGAAGCGATTTCTCTCGCCTCCTATCAGGCAAATACGGATTATTCAGACAATGCAGATGTGGAAGCTGCCTATAATCAGCTAAAGACCCTCTCTGCTTTTCAGGATTCCCGGATCCTGATTCTGAACCCGTCCGGACAGCCATTGATTGATACCGGCAAACCATACACTGCAATGGCACAAAGCTCGCTTAAAGACTTTGATCCTGCGATCATGGGATCAGACAATTATATTACAGGTACTTTTCATGGATATTTTAAGGAAAATATGGTCAGCACACTGGTTCCTATCACGAAAAACCTGACCACCAAAGGGTATGTATCGATTCATCTTCCGATGACCGTGATCATTGATCAGAAAGAATCCGTTCTCGGTCCGGTCCATATCGTGTTTGCGATCCTGCTGCTTTGTTCTCTCATGATTCTTGGTCTGTTTTCTCATTCCGTATACCGGTCGCTGAAGAAAATCACCGCAGGAGCCAACGAATATGCAGCAGGAAATCTGGATTATAACATTCCTGTCACAACCAATGATGAAATGGGCTACCTGGCCGATACCCTGAACTATATGTCCGGAGAACTGAGCAAATCGCGAGAATATCAGCACAAATTCGTAGCCAATGTCTCCCATGATTTTCGCTCCCCCCTTACTTCAATCAAGGGTTTTGTGGAAGCGATCATGGACGGAACGATTCCACCTGAGATGCAAGATCGTTATCTGAAAATCGTGGTTGATGAGACCGAGCGTCTGGAAAAGCTGACCCAGAGTCTTCTGACCCTGGATAAACTGGACTCCAAAGGGCGTCCTTTGCATATGAACGACTTTGATATCAACCGTACGATCAAAAATACAGTAGCCACTTTTGAGGGGATCTGCCGTAAAAAGATGATTACCATTGAACTGCATCTGGAATCAGAAACTCTGATGGTACACGCCGATATGGAACAGATCCAGCAGGTACTGTACAATCTGATCGATAACGCCATCAAATTCAGTTCAGACAGCTCCATCATCAAGGCAGAAACTTCCGAACGTCATGGTACAGTTTTCGTATCCATAAAAGACTCCGGTGTGGGTATACCCAGAGAAAAACAAAATAAAATCTGGGATCGTTTTTATAAGATTGATTCTTCCCGTGGCAAAGACCGCAAAGGTACCGGGCTCGGACTATCTATTGTCCGCGAGATCGTTGCCGCACACAATCAGAATATCAATGTTATCAGTACTGAAGGGGTCGGTACCGAATTCATCTTTACATTAGAAAAAAGCAGGGGAACGAGCTGATTCCCCTGCTTTTTTTATCCTGTCTTTCTTTATTTCCACTCATATCTGGTCAGATGACCACCCAGCTGCATATGATCAAAATTGTGCTGTCTCAGCGCCTCGTAGAGTACGATCGCTACGGAATTACTCAGATTCAGCGAACGGATATCGTTCATCATCGGGATACGGATCGCAGTCTCCTGGTTTTCCAGTAAAATCTCCTCCGGAATCCCGCCGCTTTCTTTTCCAAACATAATGTAGGCATCTTCCTCATACTGCACTTCTGTATAGGTCTGCGGTGCTTTTGTCGATGCCATATAGATCTTGGCACCGGGATTTTTCTCCAGAAAATCCTGATAATCGATATACCGGGTGACATCCAGGTCATCCCAGTAATCCATCCCTGCACGTTTGATTGATTTTTCATTTAACCGGAAGCCCAGCGGCTCGATCAGATGCAGCCTCGTACCTGTCGCCACACAGGTACGTCCGATATTTCCTGTATTGGACGGGATCTCCGGCTCATAAAGAACAATATTTAACTTTGCCATATTCTCTTACCCCATTACTTTGTATAACTCATCCGGCTGCGGTTTGTCCAGATATCGGACATCCTCACCATTTCGAAGGATTCGGTCGTTCCCGTTGTTGGTACGACCTACCACAACGGCATGGATGCCTGCCTGTTCCAGTTTTCTCACCAGTTCGTGACCATCATCTGCCGCGATCATCATGGAACCGCTGGACATGATCTGGTAGGGGTTGACCCCAAAATAGTTACAGATCTCCACGGTCTCCTGGCGGATCGGGATCTTCTTCAGATCCACTTCCAGACCGACACCGGCTCCGTTCGCCATCTCCCAGAACGCACCGAAGACCCCGCCCTCGGTGATATCATGCATAGAGGATACACCATGTTCCACGGCGATCCGTGACTCCGGTACCACGGACAGATACTGGTCAAAATCTTTTGCTGTATCAATCAGAACAGCCGGAAATCTTTTTTTGAGTTCATCTTCTTTTTCTTTTGCGAGAATCGTCGTTGCTTCCAGACCGATCCATTTGGTCACGATGATATCCTGATCCGGACGGATCTGGGATACCGTGCGCAGATTCTTTTTTTTCATCTTGCCAACACCGGTTACGGAGATCAACGGCTGCTTTACCACGTTGGTGATCTCCGTATGCCCGCCCAGGATCTCCATATGCAGTTTTTCACAGGTTTCTTCCGCATCCTGCATCATTTTCCGGATCTCCGGCTCTTCAACGGTATCCGGGAGCATTACAGTCAGCATCACTCCCACCGGATCTGCACCGGCTGCCGCAAGATCATTTGCCGTGATATGGATGCTGTGATGTCCCAGATCCTTTGCGGTTCCCGTAATCGGATCCGTGGACATCACCAGAACTTCATCTTCACCTACCTCAAGAGCGGCGCAGTCCTGCCCTACCGCCGGACCGACCAGTACTTCCTCTCTTCTGTGTTTTACCTGTTTTAATACCGAACGGATCAATACCGGTTCCGGCAGTTTTCCTATCTTCATGATTTTCTCCTCCGCATCTGTCAGCCGCCATACTGGTTCAGTACCACATAGACCTGATTCAGATCGTTGTTTGCAATTGCTGTATACATGGCGCTGGACGCTTCCGCATTGCTGGTTTTTACACCGACTTTGTATTTATTTGGCGTCATCTGATAATAACTGTTATTTACTTCTTCTTTGCTGACCTGTTCCCCATTCTCCGTGACAATTTTCCACAGTTTTGCCTTGTATCCGGTATGGGCACTCTGGATCTGTTCCATACTTCCAAAGGCTTTCTCCGGATCTGCAGTCAGTTCGGTCGTCGGATCAATAGTCTCCAGCGTTTCACTTTCATAGGTCACTTTTCGGTCTGCAGGACGATATTCCTCTCCATACAGAGTAAAATAAATCTTTCCTCCGTAGGTATATCCTTCAATATAAATCGGTGCTTCCGTATTATTCACAAACCGGAAATCCTTTGCACCTTCTGCAATTGCCGCATCCATGGACGGTTCTACATATTTGACGATCATGGAATGATTATGTCGCTCTGTCACTTCCAGTTCTGCCTGTAATACTGCCTGATATAAGGTTGTAGATACCTGGCAGATACCTCCTCCAAAAGATTCCACTACCGTACCATTCGCATATGATGCGGCCGGTTCATATCCATTTTCTTCAGTAAACGGTACCATATTGTCACAGACGGAAATCTCCTCTCCAGGATAGAGAACTTTCCCGTTCAGTTTGGAAGTACCGTTTTTTACATTCGTCGCTCTGGCTGCGCTGCTGGCGGAATAATCGGTGACTCCCTGTCCCAGTACATCCTTTACTTTCGCCAGTTCTTCCTGGGATCCTTTCGGCTCTGTGATCTCCACATCCAGATCCACACTTCCCGGACCATCTTTCCACACATGCTCCAGATAATCCATCACTTTATCCACAGAACCATCCTCATTCAAGGTAACTCCACGCGCACCGTTGGTGATCTTGAACTCACCATTTTCTCTGGTCAGCTCATAATTCACCACTTCACGGTTCAACGCTACACAATAGGTCTCCAGTGCCTTCCTCACACTCTCCTCATCTACCTGATAAGAAAGATCCAGCTGCAGATTTTCCTGTTCCAGTGCTTTTTTCACCTTATATCGTTTGATGACATTGCCGACCTGTCCCACATCCATCGCCTGCCGGATCGTGCCGTCATTATCCCCGGTAACACCCAGTTCTTTTGCTGTCACACCGGTGGACATATCATCCATATGAAGAACGATCTGATAACCTGTAATCTCATCCACTCGGGTCTGCAGCGCTTCCTGTGCCTCTTCTTGCGTCATACCGGACAGATCCACACTTTCCGCGTAAATATGATCCAGAATCTTCCGCTGTCCCTCGGGCGCATTGTCCGAGGTACCGGTATCGAGTGTGACTTCATCCGTCTCTGCCTGCAGTGTCGGCACATCTTCGCTGTCTTCTTCCTGACTGTTTTCTCCGTCATCTGCAGCAGCTGTTCCGGTAGCCTCTTTGTCATCCTCACTTCCGTCAGCCGTATCCTCACTGCTTTCACTCTCCTGCCTTGCCTCTGACTTCTGTGTGAGCTCTGTATTCTGTGCGCACCATCCGCTGACAGGCTGCTGTAACAGCATGACTCCCGCCAGCAGGGCCGCCATTATTTTCTTCTTCATCTGTATGTCAATCCCTTATAACATTACTTCCAAAACCATCGGAACCACCATCGCAAGTACCAGTATAACTGCGATAATTCCCGCTACAATCTGCCTTCTGTTTTTCTTCCACATATTCATTTTTCATTCACCTCTTCATGCGCCCGTACCGGGCAATAATCGTATCGATTTTCCTGGATGCCTCATTTTTCGTTAAGCTGTCAACAGACACATCCAGTTCTATTTTATGATATTTCACCAGATCATTCAAGTATGCTTTTTGTGCCGGTGTGATCGGACCGCGTCGTTTTACCTTATACTGTAACTGTTTCGGCTGAAAGATCCGCTCCTGCCCTTCTCCTGCGATCCGTATCAGATGTTGATACAGTTCATGGGTTGCCAGTGCGTCGTGATACGCCCGGTGCGCATGTGCCCGGTCGATCTGAAAATACCCGCACAGATTCGTCAGGCTCCTGCTCTCCAGATCCGGAAGCAGCGTTCTTGCGATCTTCAGAGTATCAATTCCATTTTTTTCAAAAGGAATCTTCTGATCCGCCGCCTGATGCTTCAGAAAGCTGTAATCAAAGATCAGGTTGTGTCCCATCAGATCCAGTTCCCCGCAGAAATCCAGAAAGGCACGCACTGCTTCTGCCGGTGTCGGCTGTCCTGCTACCATCTCCTGTGTAATTCCCGTTAATTCCCGGATCTTCTCCGGAATCTTCATCTGCGGATCTGCAAACATACAAAAGGTATCTGCCACCTCTCCGTCCAGAACCTTGACCGCTCCGATCTCCAGGATCCGGTCCTGAGACGGATACAACCCAGTGGTCTCCAGATCCACAACCACATAGCTGGACGGACATGCTGTTTTTTCCATCGTATTTTCTTTTCCTTTCTCTCTTACCCTTCGTCTTCTCCTACTAACTGCTCCCTGTACCGGAAAACATACTTCTGCTCATCTGTCATCCGTTTTTCCCTGCCAGTCAACAGGTAATTATTTTTGCATTATGTCAACCAATGATAATTTTACCATTTTCGCATCGTACGTCAGTACATCCCTGCTCCGGTAATCAAACAGGATCCAGCACGGCTCGCTCACTCCGGTATCCGGATCGTAGTCCATCCGCTCCAGATGGGTCATACGCGCCAGCTGTTTCTCATCATATCCTTCATACTCCGGCAGATACTCATGTGTCTCTTCTTCCTTCAGATAAAACTCCCGGATGTCTCTCTTATACGCTTTCAGATCCTTTGCCCATGCCGGTCTGGTTTTCATATTTTCTCTCGCATACAGATCACAGATCATCAGCTGCCGGTAATATTCCATCTGCTCCTCATCTACATATTCCTGCAGGAATTCCTGTAAAATCTCGTATCGGCGGATCCTGGTATGCGGAATATCCATATACCCCTTCTTATCATAAAATGCTCCCAGAGCCTCATACAGTGCAAATGGATTGTCAAATAATTTTTCTATCGCACGCAGGGTTTTTCCGAACTGATTACTATTATAATAGACTTCCACCATCTCTTCCACCAGTTTCAGTCGCAGAACGTCATCATATGGCAGCCACCTGGTATACAGCACCTCGTAAGGCTCCCGGCTCTGACATACACAACCGTACTCCGGCGCCGCCTGATACATAAAGGATCCCTTTAACACTTTCAGAAATCCCAGCTGCAGCTGCTGCGGCCGCAGCTGATAGACATCACAGAATGATTTTCCAAACGAATCATAGTCTTCATATGGAAGACCCGCGATCAGATCCAGGTGCTGATGTACGTTATGTCCTTCCTGCACCCGTGTCACCACCTCGGATACCTGAGAAAAATCCATTTTCCGGTGGATCTCCCGGATCGTATCCGGATTCGTCGACTGCACACCGATCTCCAGCTGGATCATTCCCGGACGCATCGTGCGAATCAGTGCGATCTCTTCCTCATTTAACAGATCCGCTGCCACCTCAAAATGAAAATTCGTGATCCCGTTGTCGTGAGCGATCAGGTACTTCCAGATCGCCATCGCATGATCGTGTTTACAGTTAAAAGTCCGATCCACGAATTTTACCTGTGGCACGTTATGATCCAGGAAAAACTGTAATTCCTCTTTGACCAGTTCAAGATCCCGGAACCGCAGTTTCTTGTCGATCGAGGAGAGACAGTAGCTGCAGGAGAACGGACAGCCCCTGCTCGACTCGTAATAAATGATACGGTTTTCGAATTTTTTCAGATCTTTGTAGACAAACGGAATCGTACTCAGATCCGTGATTCCTCTCCAGGGATTCTCCTGGATCTGATCCCCGTCCCTGTAGGTAATTCCCTCAATCTTCGCCAGTTCTGAGATGCCTTCCAGATAAAAGCCCGCCAGCTCCAGGAAAGTCACTTCCCCTTCCCCTTTCATCACACCTGTCACTTCCGGATGCTCCTCCAGCACCTTCCGCGCATCATAGGACACTTCCGGTCCTCCCAGCCAGATGGCTGTGTCAGGAAGCACCTTATGCACTTCCCGGATCAGATTCCTCACATAGGAAATATTCCAGATATAGCAGGAAATGCACAGGACCTCCGGATGATCGCGATAAATCCCCTTTAAAATATCATCCGGATTCTGATTGATCGTATACTCCGCCAGGCCAATCTGATTCTGATATTTTTTCGCATACGCCTTTAAGCTGTATACCGCCAGATTGGAATGGATATATTTTGCATTGATTGCTGCCAGCAATATATGTTTTCTTTCTGCCATTGCATTATAACCTCCGAATGGCTCTTATTATACTGTATCTTTCCGGTTATCTCAATAGTCACTCGCCGTTCCCTGTTTACAAATATATGAA